>JACQWH010000044.1 GCA_016209345.1 Candidatus Uhrbacteria bacterium | reverse complement strand
CAAGCTCATCGCGCGATGGCTGCATGGCGTCAAGCTGCTCTTGGACAAATGCTTTGTCTTGTTCAGGAGAAGAAGGCATAGAAAAAAGGTTGCTTTCGCAATACTCCTACTCTAGCAAAGCGATTATGGAATTTCAAGGGTGGACGTGAAACTATCTCAATGGTGGGTGCAGCGTTTCCCACTGTGGCTCTACCCCTCGCAGCGCCAGTCCAATCGCCTCAATATAATGCAGGTATAGAAGGCCCGCGTTTTGTTCACCGGAGAAAAGAAAGGGGCGCCCAAGCTCAACCGGCAGATGGAGTTGTTCAGCCAGATATTCAGGAAGCCCTTTCATCTGCGAGGAACCGCCAACAAGGACGGCCCGCGGTATCTTCGTATGGAGCGCATCATCGGCATAAGAAACGGCGGCGCTAATTTCTGCCACCATCGGCGCAAGAAGTTTGGTAAACAGCGCGTAGAGATTTGCGGGCTGCATACCCTGTTCACGCTTCATCTTCTCGGCCGCGTCCAAAGGCAAATCAAGGGCCTTTGCGATTTCACGAGTATATGCATCCCCCGCGATATCAAGCGCTGCAACATACATAAGTGCGCCATTGGAAAAAATTGCTATTTTCGTGCGCTCCGCACCGATATCTATCACGCAGCAGGGATCGTGCGCCGCGCGACCGAATAATCCCCGCTCTATGGCAAGCAGTTCATGATCAAATGCCAGCACCGCAATATCGATACTTTCAAAAAAATCTCTCCATTCATTGATGTATTCCCTGCTCGCTCCATAGACCAACAGATCGGTGCTCTCGCGAGTGCGCGCGATGACAACGGATGCCAGAGACAAATCGTCACGTTCTATCGGAATTGTTTTTGCCGCCATATCGGCAATCATTTCCGCCGATGGCGAAGAAGCCGGAATTGTGATGAGGGACGTGTATACCTGCCGTTCCGGCAAACCGAATACGACTGAAGCGGGCGTACTGCCCAATGCGTTCCAGAGCAGGGTAATCGCCTCGGCAAGCATTTTCCTGTTCACGACTCTCCCGCTATCAACAATGCCGTTTTCAAGCGGCATACGTTGGCGAGCGGCGACAACAGGCCGAGGTGAAAAAAATGATTTTTTCATTTCAACGACCTCGATTGTATGGTCGGCAATATCCAGCCCGAATGCACGTTTTTCAAATAATGCCATATACATCACAGTTAATCAAACGACTTACGCAGTTGAGTGCAGTTCAAGGCGCTGCCGAGGAACGGAGTAAGGCGTACACTGGCGGTACGGTGTCGAGTACCGGAGGCGACAACGAAGAAATGCGCCAACTGCGTAAGTCGTATAGTTAATCACTTCTTTCCTCCCATAATACCTGCGCAACGGTACTCCCCGAAACGGTTGCGAGAACACGGACATGTTTCACAAACTGGCCTTGCGTTGCCACAACATCAATCTGGCGGCCGTCACCGCCCGTATCTTGTACTTGTATACTACATGACCCATTCGGTGCTGTGAAGGGTATACTCCCGCCTCCGATACCGTATGCCGGGTCGCGATGCATGCGAAGTAGAACTTCATTCATGCAGCCGTCTGCCAGCGCAAGGGTCTCGCCGCCCTCTCGAATTGCAGATGCCCCCTCGCGCATGCCAAGGCCGACAATCAATAATCCCAAAGACATAATAAGGAGGGCCGATGCCAGGATTACAACAACGACAAGAAGAGAGAATCCCCGCCTCCCAATACCAACAGGTAAAATCGAATGCATCATATAATTATTTGCGAACGCTGACCGCTGTTCGAAATGAGTCGGCGGTGGCGGTATATGCATCTGACTGTGCAACGGTTGAAAGAGCGAGAAGAACGCCGATTGTTCCCGTACCCCCCGTATGTGTATAACGCGTAAACCGCAAGGTTGCAATTTTTACAAGCGATGAAGTGAGTAAAACGGCAGGTGATGGGCCTTCCTGGATGAGGAGCGTGCCGTCATCACCGCTCAGACGAATAATCGTCGGGTTCTTCGCCGGATCGGTAAATGCAAGTGAAAGCGTACCCGGATCGGTATCCCATACGGACGATGCGTCATTCACACCGTCTGCCGCTCGAATATACTGTCCGATAAGGTCAAGTGTCATCCGCGCATTCCCCTGTACCTCCTGAGCGCTCTGAAGTTTTGCGCGGGTATTGATGAGAGACACAACAAACCCGCCAAAACTTACAATAACAAGAAGGAGAAGGGCGATCGAAATGACCGTTTCAAAAAGAGTGAATCCCAAATAAAATTTTCCATCTGTCAATTCAAATTGAGATGTGAACATAGATGCATCCATCACTTGTAATAAACCCTCACTTCTCGCAGAACAGGCGTTTGCGTACCGTCGCCATGCAGCTCGACCCGATACTGTACCCACTGATTTCCATTCAGCTCAATCGGAACGCGAGCGCTTGGCCCGTCGGTAAAATAACTTCCCGCGCCGTCCGCGCCATACCAGCCCGTATATACGCCGGGAACGCCTCCCGCGTCCTGCGCTGTTCTCAGCTGAAGGCGGACAGTGCACGATGGCGCGCATGCAGGAATCGTTCCATCCCATTCAATAATCCCAACAGGCGAAGCGTCGCTTGTCGAGAAGGCCGAGGAAAGAAGCGAGCCATCCTGAACATAGCCGGAGGGGCCGCCGACAAAACGAATGATGGTCCCCTCGTCTCCGACGCCCCACCCCTCTTGAGCGGATACCATATCAATGCCTCGCAGCTGTTCTTGTGTCGGGCTGACAACAGTATTCCACGCGCTTCCGTTCCAGCGTCGAAGCGCCCCTCCCGTGCCAAGTATCCATGCATCCGACGATGACACATGAACGATAGCGCGCCATACCTCATTTCCCGTATCGGTAAAAATACTCCACGCGCTGCCATCATACCGATAGATTTCTCCGTTCTGTCCGCCTGCCCACCCCGAGCTTGACGAAATCATGGATAGCGTCTCGACATTATTCCCACCCAGATCAGTCACCTCGCTCCAGGCCGAACCGTTATAATGCAAAAACTTTCCGCTATCCCCGCCTATCCAGGCATCGGTCGTGCTCAATGTTTGAACGGCATTGAGTTGCTGAGTGACGGGAGAGGCCACGGACGTCCATGACGTGCCATTATACAAATAAATTTCGCCGTTTCCACCCACGGCCCAGCCATAGCTTGCGGAAAGCATCGAAACGCTGTTCAAATTTTGGCTGCCGACATCGGTAAATTGACTCCATGTCGCACCGTTATAGTGATATATTTTTCCGCTCGAGCCGACTGCCCAACCATCCGATGAAGATACCATTGATACGGAATAAAATTCCGTTGAGCCGACATCGGTAAATTGGCTCCATGTCGTGCCGTTATAGTGAAGAATGTTCCCCGACTCGCCGACAGCCCAGACGTCAGAGGATGATACCGCGCTCAACCCGTTCAAACGATAATCGTCAACAGGCGAGCTGACCAGAGACCAGCTACCGCTCGGGGGTAGCGCGGCCAGGGAAAGAGAGCCCTGCGCTGACCGATCGACAAAGCCGTCATCCGAATCATACCGTGTTGCGTCTAACCACAGGGCCTGACCGGAACCACCGGACCAATCCGTTTGCAGCCATGCGATCGAATCCCAATTCGTCATGTATGACGAGCGAGATCGGACGAGGTCCGGCCCGCCGCTGCTTTTCCAGGAAACGGCGCTCGTCACATAGAGTGAATGAACATCTGTCGATGTTCCCGGGCATGCGGCGACATCGCCAAGGGCTGACCGGCATACCGGCGCAATGGTAATAGAGCGTGAAAATGGAGCATCGCTATCGCTGGTTCCTTCGCCGAGAAATGTCCAATTATTTTGCGCTGATGAGAGTCCGGATGAGGCATACCGCAGTTCGTTGAATGCTCGATCCCGAATGGAGCGCACCGCCTCAATCCCTTCTTGCGCAAACGCATCGGCATGGGTATATTCACCTGCCTCAAGCGAACCGCTTGCCCCGCCCAGCATCAATGAAATCAGCGCAACCGCTACTATTGAAAATAATGCAAGCGCGATAATCGACTCAATGAGCGTTTGGCCTTTTTGATTCACATTACTGAACATCAACCATGCCATAGGTATTTATTGAAATAGTCCTCAGTGCTCCGCTTGCGCTGTGAGTGAGCATAATCGTTCCGACAGACGAGGGACGGGCTGAATTTTTTGAAAAAATTATTTCGGACACGCCGCCGCCCAGTGCTGTCTGCATGATAAGCGTGTCTGAAAACGTCGTAATCCTATCGTATGCCGGCGTGCGCGTCGCGTACGACGAACCACGAAAGAAAACCATACGGTCACCTGAAAGTGGATTAACCTCAAAAAAAATCCCGTACTGACTGTCGGCCAAACGCGCTGCCGACAATTCTCTGGCAAGACGCATGTCGCCGACGATGCGCGCCGTGCTGTCATTGATCTGAGCTGTCCATTGCAAATTTCCATAGAGCGGAAACGCGGCGCCGGCTATGAGAATCATAATCGCGACAGAGAGAAGGACTTCCAGAAGCGTAAATCCGGGGGTGAATTTTTGATGGTTCGGTTGCATTTATTTATGAACACCGCCCGTAATGCTATAAATCGGGGTAATGATGGAAAGGGCGAGAAACCCAACAGCGCCGCCGATGAAAAGAAGGAGAAGGGGCTCTATCACCGTGGAAAGATTTTTTATCGCGCTGTCCACCTCGTTTTCATAATATTCGCCCAAATATAGAAGCGTATCCTCCAGCCGCCCCGACTCCTCACCGACACGCACCATGTGCACCGCAACGAGAGGAAAGAGCTGCGGATAACGCTGAAGATTCTCATACATCGTGCTGCCCTTCGTCACGCGCCGCTCAAGCTCGATAATGACCCTCTGATAATACACATTACCCAGAATCTCTTTCATGATTGCCATCGCCTCGTCAATGCGCAGCCCGCTCTTGAGCAGCATGCCCAGCGTTCGCGAAAATCGCGCGAGATTCGTCGCTCGCGCAAGCGGACCTGCCAACGGAGCATGAAGAAGAATCCAGTGAGTATAGGGCTTGATGAATCTCTGTCGGACAAGCCACAGCGCAGCGATGACAAAAAATACAATACCGGCAAACACCGTGCCGCCCGATTGTTCAATGAGTCGTGAAAAGGCGATGAGGATCTGTGTCGTTATGGGAAGGGATACTTTCAGTCCTATAAAAAGGGGCACTATTTGGGGCAAGACATAAAACGCGATGACCATTCCCAGTATGAACGTTGCGATAAGCACAATCATTGGATACAGGAGCGCGCCTTTCACTTTTGATGAAAGATCCTTATCCTTCTCAAGCTGCAAAGCCAAGTGTTCAAGATTTTGTTCAAGCGTTCCGGACACTTCGCCTGCCCTGACCGCGCTGACAAACAGTTCGGAAAACTCCTTTTTGTGATCGGCAAGCGTGTCGACAAACGATCGCCCCGACGTGACGGAACGAAAAATGTCATCAAGAATCAGTTTCATTTTCCCGACAGCGGAGTCCTGCGCGATATGCAACGCCTCGGTCAGCGACAGACCCGCTTTAAGCATGATGGCGAGATGGCGAGCAAGCAGCGCGCGCTGCCCCACGCTTACACCACCGAGAGTGATATCAAGCGCGCTCTTCTTGCGAGATGGATGACCTGATTTTTTTTGATTCTTCATAGGCACCAGTTACGTTCGCGTCACACGAATGACTTCCTGCATCGTCGTGACGCCCGTGAAAACTTTTTCCAGACCGTCGTCAAGCATCGTGGTCATACCCCCTTTTATCGCTGTTTGCATAAGTTCTTCACTGTCTGCGCGCTTCAAAATAAGTTCGCGAATGGGCTCTGATACCTCCAGTACTTCATAAATGCCGACACGGCCGCGATACCCTGTCTGGCTGCACTGCTGGCATCCTTGGCCGCGATACCACTTGACTTGAGTGATCGCTTTGATTCCCCGCGCAAGAATGCGTCCCTTCAAGACCTCCTCCTCTTCAATAAGTCCTCGCTCCTCGGGGGTAATGGTATATGATACGCGGCATTTCGGACATATTTTACGAACCAAGCGCTGGGCAATGACAATATTGACAGTCGATGCTACCAAGAACGGTTCAATACCCATGTCAAGCAGGCGCGGCAGCGTGGTTGCCGAATCGTTTGCATGAAGCGTTGACAGGACAAGGTGTCCGGTCATGGCTGAATTTATCGCAATGCCGGCTGTCTCGGGATCGCGAATCTCACCGACCATAATCACGTCTGGATCCTGGCGAACGATAGCGCGCAACCCTTTTGCGAAGGTGAGATTCGTCCGCGGATCCACCTGAATCTGCGTGACACCCTCGATATCATATTCGACGGGGTCCTCAATGGAAATAATATGCACGTCACGCCGGTTCAAAATCTTGAGAATCGCATACACGGTCGTCGTCTTTCCGCTTCCGGTCGGACCGGTCACCAAAATCATGCCATAGGGCTTCTTAATCGCGCGGGTGACGATTTTCAAATCATTCTCGCCAAACCCCAGATCGACAAGATCAAATTGCTGCGACTTACTGGAGAGAAGACGCATGACGATGTTTTCTCCGTTCGTCACGGGGATGACGGAAACGCGTACGTCGATTTGTTCCCCCTCGACCGTGAAGCGAAACTTTCCATCTTGCGCGGCGCGGTGTTCATCCGTACGCATTTTTGAAAGAATTTTTATACGCGTGACGACCACGTCGGAGAGCTCCCGCGGCATGTCGAGTACATCGTGCATAACACCGTCTATGCGGAAGCGAACAAGAATCTTTTTTGTATAGGGCTCAATATGGATATCGGACGCGCGGTTTTTATACCCATGGCGGGCAAGCGTGTCGACCAGCTCGACGCCGGCCTCATCGCGCTCCTCGCGGCTGAGACCCGCGTCTTTTATTCGATGGTAAATACCCTTAAAGCTTTCAGCTAAGCTTCCCTCGTATTTTGAAAGCGCTTTTGCAAGTCCGCGGGGCGTGATGACTACCGCGACAATCGGCTCCCCGATTCGCTTTTCAAGCATATGGCGCATGGCACTATCGCGCGGATTACTCATGCCGACTTTCACACCCTCTGCCGTGCGCTGAAACGCCACAACCCCTTGCGTTTCCGACACGATTTGGGGAATCATGTTAAAAACCCCCTCCTCTATTGTCTCTTGCTGCAAATCAACAAAGGGCACGCCATACTCTTCGCTCAAGGCAGCGCCGAGCTTTTCATCGCTTAGGGCGGTGCTCTCGATAAGAACATCCAGAGGATCGCTGTTTTTCTCCTTTGCTTCCTTTTCTGCCTGCGCAATCTTTTCCTCGGTGATAATTTTTTTTGCGATAAGCACATCGCGAATGTTCTTTGTCATACGAAATATTTTCTCATCGGTCATTCTCCTTTTTTATCTCCTTTGCCGGAGGGAAGAAATCAGGATCGATGGTGCGATCAAAACACTGGATGCCTTCTCCGTGCTCCCATGTTCCCCCATCCATACCGGCAGGATACGGCATCATGATTGGTTTGGCGCGAAACGAATCACCCTTCTTTATGCTGCTTGCGCGATTGAAGGACGCGCACAGCCGGAATGCGGTGTCGCCGGTCTTTGTATACTGATATTCCTGTCCTGACTCAGGGTCGACAGGAACAACAAATCCGCGCAGTGAATCATTGAGCTGGTCCGGATCATTCGGCAGCTCTTGCTTGCTCTGCCAATAGGCGACCAGTTGTGACTGGAGCGACATGAGATCGTTTACGCGCTGTTCGTCAAACCGCTCCTTGCGCTGCTGTGCCGGTGATCCGATGGTAAGAATACCTGCCACAAGCACGGCTGCGACAAAAAAAATAATCAGCCCGGCAAAGTATTTCATATGCTTTTTTCAGTTCCGCGGATGGTGATGAAATAATACCCGAAAATGATTCCGGTAACGACCAGAATGGAAATGCTTTTCAAAATGAATCGAAAGCGGACTTCACCGCCAAGAAATGTGTTGAGGAGCGCTATCGTATCGCCGATAATAATCAACGACGCGGCAAAGAGTGTAAAATAGACCAGCCAGCGGCGCACCCAAAGCGTCCGCTTCTCAGGATGAAGCATGACATCCCTGGTCAGGTGCCAGACGCTTGCCATATATACCGGAAAGGTGATGAGCAGCGATGCGATGCCAAGCCGCAGCTGCGCGTCGTATGACTGATACGCATACGCGTCAAGCGAATCGGGTATCCAGCGGTTGACAAGCTGAAAGATGATGGTGAGCACGCTTCCCGCAGACCAGTAGAGCGTAATCATCGACAGCACATAGACGAAAAAATCTTTCGGTGTTGTTCGCGCTTTTTGTTCGGTCATATACTCGCAGCAATTCTAAATGATTACTCAATGGAGGCATCTAGAGTATAGCACTTTTTTAGAAAACAAAAAAACCCGCGAATGCGGGTTTTTGCTCCAACGCACGTTATGCAGCGCGCTGGACGTTGACCGCGTTCGGTCCTTTTGGCGAATCCTCGATTTCGAACGTTACGGCATCGCCTTCGGCAATCTGGTCAAACGTCACGCCGACAAGAGAATTGCTGTGGAAAAACAAATCCTTGTCCTGACCGGCAACGGCGATGAAACCAAAGCCCTTATCGGTCTTTTTCTTGATTACTCCATTCATAGATGTATGAAACGAAAAATAAGATACGCGATAAATATGCTTGAAAACTCGACTATTTTCTCAAAATATATCTCATGCGCAACAGCAGTATACTCGCGCGTGCCAAAAAAGTCAATACCTTGGTGAGGTGCGTGACTGACTGCAATTTTAGCTCCTATGCTGGATGCTTGCGGCGAGCGCCTCTTCAAGCGTAAGCCCCGTAAGCGTCCGTATTGTCCGCCAGAGATAATAAAACAGCCCCGTCATCATGACCAGTGAAGGGATTGCAATGATAGGATAGCTCAAAAACGTCAGCGTACCCAGCTGCTCGTTGAAGGCCTGGCTCCCCGCCGGACTGGTGACAATCGATTTTGCCAGGATATAATTCATGGCCGATGAGAAGAAAAATGTCCCGCTCAGGCCATGCGTTGCGCGCACCAAACGCTCCTCAAACGCTGTAAGAGCGCCATTCTCAACAAGCTTCTGATGAATTCTCTCGATATTAAGAACTGCGGGGGTATACAAAAGTGTCCTCACGAGCGGATAGCGGGTTCTCGCGGAAATAAGCACGGCAATGCCGATCACGCCGGGGACTGCGGCCTCTTTGATGGCAAGCCATTGCGGATCAATCTTCAACAGGCCGATACCGCCGGTAAGCAGCACGCTTACCAGCCCCAAAAGCGCGATGAAATTAACTTTCCTGTGCTTCAGGAGCTCATAGAGCCCCCACGCAAAAGGAAAGGCAAGCGCCACAAGAAGCGCCCCGCTCGCGCCAAGATCCTCCGGCCCGCTCAGCTTCATGAGAATAAACGATGGAGCGGCGATACTGACCATGAAATCAAGAAAAGGGTGCTGCTTTTTTAATTGTGAACTAGGAGTAGACATATCTGAATTACTTTGAATTACGACCTCTTGGCCAGGCGTACTTTTTCTGCTCGAAATGCCCTTTTAAGAAAGTGCGTTATGCTCTCCAAATTTTCAACAAGAGTAATATCCCAAAAATCAACGCTAGCCGTCTGCTTCCCCATCTGCATAATGAGACGAATATATCCCTTTTCCTTGGCGCCTCGTATGGCAATCACTCCCCGTATGTCATCTCCAAAACTCTGCGCAAAGGGCGGCTCGAGAATGGCTACAGCTGCAAGTCTTGCGAGAGTATTGAGTGTGCTCCTGACATATCCTTCCCTATTGTCCGATGAAACATCGTTTCCCAATAAAGGAGTGGAACACCCGGAAATCTCAATTCGGATAGTGGGCCATTCGCGCTCAAACGAAGACAACGCGGGAGAACCCCGTTCAAACACCTTTTGAATTCTTCGAATGTTGCTCTGTGCCTCCTTTGCCAATTCATCGCCTGAAGGCGGAAGCGGATCGCCGGATTTTACCATAGAAATTTTGAGAGCGGTGAAAAATAGTTTTAAGGGTTTGGAAACAAATAACCGCTCCAAGTT
>JACQWH010000042.1 GCA_016209345.1 Candidatus Uhrbacteria bacterium | reverse complement strand
CTGCAAAAGGGCTTCCCGGTCATTTTTGAGTCAGTTTTGTTCCAAAAAAGATGATGGATGAGGAGGAATACTGGAGTATTCCGACGAGTTCAGCGCTTTTTTGGGGCGAAACTGGACAAAAATGAGCCGGAAGAAATTAACACATGGACTTTTGCAGAGGTCTCTTAACTAAGAAGTCCGCTTAGAGACTCACCGCAAGGGTGAGTTTTATTTTTTAACAGTGTTGTTATGAATGCCATGCGCGTAATAAAACGGGACGGTGTCAAGGTCGAGTTTGACAAGGAGCGAATTGTTGTAGCCATAGCGAAGGCCGCGAATGCGACGGGCGAGTTTCAGGAAGCCCAGGCCCGAAAGATTGCCGAGACGGCATGTCATTATATTGAAAAAGCAAAACGTTTTGAGAGCGATATTTCCGTTGAAGATATTCAGGATGTCGTGGAGTTTGCGCTGCTGTCTTCAGGGTATTTCAAAACGGCGCGCGCGTACATCGTCTATCGCGAGAAACGCGCCCAGGGAAGGGATACCGAACAGTGCGTTGTCGATGTCGGCAATACGATTCAGGAATATCTGAACCAGTCCGATTGGCGGGTAAATGAAAACGCGAACCGCGGATATTCGTTGGGCGGTCTCATTATGAACGCATCGGAAAAAATCATCGCAAACTATTGGCTGAATTATATTTTTCCCAAAGAAGTGCGCGATGCGCATGTTGAAGGCGATATTCATATCCACGATCTCGGATTTTTTTCCGGGTACTGCGCGGGGTGGAGCATCCGCCAGCTTCTTGAAGAGGGGTTTAACGGCATTCCCGGCAAGGTAGAGTCAGCTCCGCCGAAACATCTTGAAACCGCCGTTGCGCAGATGGTGAATTTTTTGGGAACGTTGCAGAACGAGTGGGCGGGAGCGCAGGCATTTTCGTCGTTTGATACCTACCTTGCGCCGTTTGTAAAGATAGACAATCTCGACCACAAGCGCGTGAAGCAGTCGGTCCAGCAATTCGTATTTAATCTCAACGTGCCGTCACGTTGGGGAACCCAAACACCGTTTACCAATATTACGCTTGATTGGGTGTGTCCCCAGGACATGAAAGACAAGCACCCGATTATCGGCGGGGTGGTACAGGACTTTACCTATGGCGATTGCCAGAGTGAGATGGACATGATTAATAAGGTGTTCATTGAAGTAATGAGCGAAGGGGATTGGCATGGCCGTATCTTTACCTTCCCTATCCCAACCTATAATATCACGAAGGATTTCGACTGGGACAACGAAAATGCGCAAGGGCTTTTTGAAATGACGGCAAAATATGGTATTCCATATTTTCAGAATTTTATCAATTCCACCCTTGACCCGGCTGATGTGAGAAGCATGTGTTGTCGGCTCCAGCTTGATTTGCGAGAATTGCGTTCCCGTGGCGGCGGACTTTTCGGATCAGCGGAAATGACAGGAAGCTCCGGTATCGTATCGATAAACTTGGCCCGACTCGGGTATTTATCAAAGACAAAAGAGGATTTTTTTACGCGCCTTGGCCGGCTGATGGATGTTGCGAAAGAGTCACTGGAGATTCGGCGCAAAGTTGTTCAGCAGAACATCGATAGAGGGCTCCTGCCATTCACGAAGAGATTTTTAGGGAATCTGCACAACCATTTTTCCACCATCGGCCTGAACGGCATGAACGAGGCATGCTTGAATTTTTTTGACAAAAATATCGCATCAAAAGAAGGGAAGGAGTTCGCGCTTGAAGTACTTGATTTCATGCGCGATCGGCTGGCAACGTATCAAGAGGAGACGGGGCATATGTATAATCTTGAGGCAACGCCGGCAGAAGGGCTGACCTACCGGTTTGCCAAAGAAGACAGGGCGCGGTATCCGGGCATCATACAGGCCGGGACAGCGGAGGCCCCGTATTATACAAACTCAACTCATCTGCCGGTCAACCACGGTGACGATCCGCTTG
Source organism: Candidatus Uhrbacteria bacterium (assembly GCA_016209345.1). GTDB lineage: Bacteria > Patescibacteriota > Patescibacteriia > JACQRZ01 > JACQRZ01 > JACQWH01. The sequence continues at coordinate 10,399 of JACQWH010000042.1, read as the reverse complement.
AGGCGCTGACCCATCAAGATGATTTGCAGACAAAATATACCGGCGGTACGGTATTGCACTTGTTTCTTGGCGAGCAGGTGAGCGACTGGAAAACATGCCGTGAATTTGTGCGAAAAGTCGCCTATCAGTTTCATTTGCCGTATTTTACCATTACGCCGACTTTCAGTGTATGTAAAAATCATGGATATTTGGCGGGCGACGTGAGCGTGTGCGCAATATGTCAGGAACCGACAGAGGTGTGGTCTCGCATTGTCGGATATTTTCGTCCGGTGGATCAGTGGAATAGGGGGAAAAAGAGCGAATGGAAAGAACGGGTGGAGTACATAGCTCCAACTGAAAACTGCGAGAAGGAGATACTATCGAGTACGGTTTTGCAATAGCGAATGTAGCAATGTAACAGTTATGCAAATTGCCGGAGTCCAACCGCTGAGCTTGCTTGATTATCCGGGAAAACCGTGCAGCATTGTGTTTACGCAAGGATGCGTATTTCGCTGTGCGTATTGTCACAATCCGGATTTGATTCCTCTTGCGCCGGCGACTGTGGGAAAAACATCCGATGAGGTGTTTTCGTTTTTGAGCAAGCGTGCATCATTTGTCGACGCCGTATGTATTACCGGCGGGGAGCCGACACTTCAGACAGGGCTGGAACCATTCATTGAGAAACTGAAAGATATGGGCTTTTCCGTAAAGCTCGACACGAATGGTATCCGCCCCGATATTGTTGCTCGTCTTGTAAAAAATAAGAAAGTGGACTATATTGCAATGGACCTGAAGCATCGGTGGGAAGAATACGCGTCAGTGATACGCGTAGCAAACCCCGCGCTGGTAGACCGATGTAAAGAGACGTTTTTTCTTATTCAGTCATCCGACGTGCCGCACGAGTTTCGTACGACTATCATGCCGGGGGTCCATACCCGTGAGGATTTTTTTTGTATCGCCGAGCAGCTTCTGCTGGGAGAGCAGTATTATATTCAAAAAACAGCGACAAAAAAAACACTCGAACCGCTGCCTGAGCCCACTACTCTTGACTTGCATCAGCTTGTTTTGGATCTTCGCGCGACATTTCCGCACGTCAGCATTGCATGCCGATAATATGGTATACTTATGAATATGAATGAAAAGACACTATCATGGGTATTGCGCATTGCTGTTGCCGGCGAGTTTATCGGCCATGGTATGTTCGCGCTGCAGGGGAAGAAGCAGTGGATAGAATGGTTTGCGAATTTTGGCGTAAGCGATCCGTCTCTTGCGACTCAGCTCCTTTTTCTCATCGGCATTATCGATCTGTGCGTTGGCATAAGCGTGCTTATACGTCCTATGCGATTCGTGCTCCTCTGGGCTGTATTCTGGGGTTTTTGGACGGCGCTTCTTCGCCCGTTAGTGGGAGAGCCGATTTGGGATTTTGTTGAGCGATGGGCAAATTGGGGAGCGCCGCTTGCGTTATTGTTGACGGCGCAAAGCTGTAAGAAAAAATGATGAGAAAAAACGCTTCACAACAAGCGTTTTTGCTTTTGATAAGTTTTTTTTCGTTTTTGCGTGTTGACATACGACCGGCTCCATGATACGATGGTGACATCGTAATCATCTATCTATGAATAATCATTCGGCTGGAAAACATAAACGGCTTGCGCTTTGGCTTGGCGTTTGTGCCCTGCTTGTCGTAAGTGTTTTTGTTATCGTGAACGCGAGTGCATCTCGTTCAGGCAAAGAATCGTCGCCAGCTCTTTTTGGAGAAATTCCCGCGGTTGATGGTGCCGATCATGTAAGGGGAAATGAACTTGCGCAAAAAACCATTGTGGAGTATAGCGATTTTCAGTGTCCTGCATGCAAGGCGTATTATCCGATTATGAAGGATGTTGAAAAAGAACTCGGGCAGACCGTGCGCATTGCATACCGCCACTTCCCCTTGACGCAATTGCATAAAAATTCTCTCCAGGCCTCGTATGCGGCCGAGGCGGCCGGCAAACAAGGAAAATTTTGGGACATGCATGATATGCTCTTTGAGCGCCAAGAATCATGGTCGGCGGACGAAAATGTCGGTGATATATTTGTTGGGTACGCGCAAGAGCTTGGTCTTAATGTTGAACAATTCAAAACAGACATCGCGAGCGATGCGGTGAAAGACAGGGTCCGCCGCGATATGGACAGCGGGACGGCTGCGAATGTGCCGGGAACGCCGACATTCTTTCTCAACGGGAAGCAGATAGAAAGTCCGCGCAGCTTTGCTACATTTAAAGCATTGCTGGAAGCAACAGAATAATCGTGTGCCCCGCGTATTTCCACTATTGTTTGTTATTTTCAGTTTTATTGGTTTTCTTGACGCCGCGTATTTGGCGGCAAATCATTATCTGGGAGTGTCGCTTGTTTGTATCATCGTCCATGGATGCGACACGGTGACCGGCAGCATCTATTCAAAACTCTTCGGTATTCCCGTCGCGCTCCTTGGCACGTTTTATTATCTGAGCATTTTTCTGTTGACGGTAGCTTTTTTTGATACAGGGAAGCGCGTTTTTTTTGATTGTGCGCGCATGTGCACCGTTGCGGGATTTATGTTTTCGCTGTGGTTTTTGTATGTGCAGGCGTTTTTACTTGGCGCATATTGCATCTATTGTCTTGGATCGGTAATCACCTCGACGCTGTTGTTTGTCATAGCGATTCTCTCATATATCGGCAAAAGAAGCATTCAGCGAGAACGCCTGGAGGATGCCGGATAATATGCTCCCTCCCGGCCACGCGAGCGCAGGGTATCTTGTCGCGTTTGGCGTTGCATCTTTTTTCCATCTGTTTTACGGTGACCCGCAGACGCAGGCCCTTCTTTGGTACGGGTTTGTCCTTGGCGCTCTTCCCGACCTTGATATGTTCGTCGCTTTTTTCAAGACGCGGTCATTGGTGATTGAGAACAGCAAGCAATCGCATCGCGCATATATCACCCATACCCCCGTATTTTGGATATGCGTTGCTGTCGTGGCGGGGGTTGTAACGCACAGCACCATTATTTTTTATAGTACACTTTTTGCGCCATTGAGCCATCTTATACTCGACGCGCTTCAGGATGACATTCGTCCGCTTTGGCCGTGGTCGAATAAACCGTTTCGCATACTGTCATCGCATGAAAATCTTGCGCTGTCGCGGGAGCCATTCTTTGCGTACTGGAGAAATTTTTTAGCGTGGTATGTAAAAAAAAGAACCATCACCGCCGCACTGGAGGCGGTGTTGATGCTTGTATTCGTTGTGCTTCTGCTGGTCGGCTGAGTAGTGTATTATTCGCGACCCAATGCGCGGCTCAGCACATCGCGGATATTGTTGATTGGGATGGCAAAGCCGATATTCTGCGACCCGACAACCGTCGCGACATTCACGCCGACGGCCTTTCCTGACAAATCAATCAGCGGGCCGCCGGAGTTCCCGGGATTGATTGCCGCGTCTGTTTGGATGACATTTTTAAGCTCTTCGACCACGCCGTTTCCACCGGAAGCATTGAGCGTGCGCTTAAGTCCGGATACAACACCGACAGAGATGGTATTTTCAAATTCACCCAACGCATTTCCAATCGCTATGACGGATTGGCCCAGCGAAATGGTGTCGGAGTTTCCAAGGGGGATGGTCTTATGCGCCGTTCCTTCTATTTTTATAAGCGCGATGTCATTGGCCGTATCGCGATAGAACACCGTGGCGTCTTTTTTCGTTCCGTCCGGGAGGAGGACGGTGTATGATGCGTCGCTATCCGATACCACGTGTTTGTTCGTCACGATATAGCCGTCTTTTGTCACGATAAATCCCGTGCCGGCGCCAACCTTTTTGTGTTCAACACCCTTCTTACGATACACCGGAACGCGAATCCCCGTATCCTTGAATGTCGGATTGTCTTGGAATGGATTAACAAGGACCCGTTCCAGGAGGGGGACATCTTTAGATATGACAACCGACACGACCGATTGTGACGCCGTCGTAACAATTTTTGGCAAGAGCTCTTCGCGTGTTGGCTGTTTTTGCTTTGCTGTGTCATTCGTACCATCCTTTTGCGCTGCGGTGATTTTTTTACTGAGGGCAGCGAGTTGTTTTTGTAGATCTGAAACCTGGCGTTCCAGCGATGCTACTCGCTGGTCAAGTGTTTGTTTTGCCCGTTGCGGCGCGGAAGATTTTTGTTGCGCGCGGCTTATATTTACCGCAAACAACCCAAGCGCAAAAAAACTCAGAACGATAAGAAAAAGAGGAGCGTGAAGTCGTTTCATATGCGAGAGATGATGGATAATATTGGATATGTTCCATTTTAAAGAAATCATGTCATTCGTCAAGATGAAGGTGACCGTTCATGTCCACGAACATCATTGACGCGCCTCAATATTCCCTGTTGATTTTTTCACCCCAATTCATCCATTCATCTTGAATGGTTGCAGGAGAGTGTTTTGTGCTTAAAATATGCTATAGCATATTTTAAGCGCAGGATGAATTCTTTTGTCATTTCATTCAAAGACATCCCTTCAACATCATATGAGTCATTCCTTGGCGTCAACTTTATCACGGATCAGTGTCGTTGCTTTTATTCTGTGTCGTTTTATGATATACTACAAATACTAATCCATAGCACTAGTTCTATGATACGACCATGTATGGAAAATGGGCGAGTCGCCAGTGTTTGTGCCACGATCCTTTTTTCCTTTATCGGGACATCGGCTGTTTTTGCCCAAAGCGCGGCTTTTCCCCAGACAACGGCAAGCGGATCACCGCCAGGCAGTATCGCCTCGCTTGTCGTGCTGGGGGGCATTGCTTTGGTCGCGCTTGCCATAGCGCTGTTGATTGTTTTTTTTGTCAATCCAAAGGATTTTCCCCGGAAAGAGCTGTTTGGGGCGGTATGGCCCCTTACAAAAAAGCATCTGTGGCTGCTCATTGGCGTTGTAATCTGTTTGCAGCTGTTTGCACAGATTCCCACGCTTCTTACGGCACTAGCTCAGGCCGCCCTGCAAGTACCCAGCGATGAACCGCTATCAAGCGGGCTGAATATGATCGCTTCCTTTCTTTTGGGCGTCATTTTGCAATCGGGTTTTATTGCCCTTGCGCTTCACATAATCGACGGAGCTCAGCCGCGTTTTTCGGATATTTTTTCGCAGCTCCCGCTGTTTTTTCGGTATCTTGGCGCAACGATTCTGTACACAATCGGAGTCGCTATCGGGCTGATTTTATTGATCGTGCCGGGCATCTACGTGATGCTTACATACGGTCTGTGGCCCTATTTTCTGGTTGATAAAAAAGTGTCAATCATGGATTCGTTTAGAATGAGCGCGCAAGCGACGCGGGGGCATAAGGGGTCGCTGTTTTTACTGTATGTGATGCTTGCCGCGTTGAATATTCTCGGACTTTTCGTATTTCTTGTGGGTATCCTCGTCACCGCCCCAATGGCCGCCCTGATGCTTGCCTATGCTTATAGAAAATTGACCGGATCTTCACCCGCCACCGCGCCAAGCGCGCCGGCGTCCATGCCGGCGGGAGCCGTATAATGAAATCAATCCGTTTTCTTTTTATATGGTTTGGCATTGTTCTCCTTGTCGGTATGGTTGGCGCCGCCATTGTTTTTTTTCGTGGCGTGAAGCCAGATGTACTGGAGAATGTGTTTGCCGGCTTAGAGTCACCCACCCGCGTATTTCGAAATGCAGAGTTTGGCATATCGTTTCGCTACCCGCGAGAGTGGGAAGAGCGGTTTATTGCGCCAAACGGTATTCTTTTCTCGGGCAAAGACGGAACAACGCTCATCCTTGTTTTGACAAAGAGAAATAATGAGGAATCCCTTGATGAAATGACCGAAAAAAACATCCGGGAACTGCAAGAGTCAGCTGTCAGCGCGGGTACGAATATCGACAAGGAAGCGGTTGAGCCGATACTGCTTGGCGCGCAGCCAGCTCGCCGATTTGCATACCACGCCCAAAAAAACGAAACGCCTATTGACGGTATCCAGGTCTGGACAGTCAACGGGACAAAGGAATATATCATGACATTTGCTTCGCCCCGCGACGTGTTCTCCGCGGCTGTACAAACGTTTCAAAACGTGCTTGAATCAGTTGAAATAAAGCAATAGATGAATGCTTATGCAGGCAGTAATTTTAGCAGCCGGAGAAGGGATGCGGTTGAGGCCGTTGACCGATGATCGCCCAAAGCCAATGGTGCTTATTGGCGGGAAGCCAATTCTGGAATACACGCTGAATATGTTGCCCAAAGAGATTGAAGAGGTGATTCTTGTGGTTGGATACAAGCAGGAGAAAATAAAAGAATATTTCGGCAATGAATGGAGTGGGAAACACATCGTGTACGTCGATCAGTCCCGGCAGAAGGGGACCGGCGATGCGCTTGTCAAAGCTCAGCCGTTCTTGAACGGCGAGCCCTTCCTTCTCCTGCAAGCCGATGACCTGTATCATCCCGATGATCTCTCGGCGCTGGCGGCAAGCGACTTACCGGCGGTATTGGTAATCGAACATGAACACCCCGAACGTTTCGGCGTGTGCACCGTGTCACCGGACGGATTGTTGCTCGAGCTTATTGAAAAGCCGGCACATCCGAAAGGGAATCTGGTTAATGTCGGCCCCAACCTTCTCCATCACGATATTTTTGATCTCGACCTTGGGGCGCCCATGTTGCCAAACGGCGAGAGCAATCTCGCGGCCCAAATAGGGATATGGCTCTCTCGGCGTCCGGTTCGAGCAATGAAAGGACGGTTCTGGTACGCCATCGGATACCCCCAAGATTTGGAAGGGGCAGAACGGTATGTCAATCTTTTTTCCCGAAAAACGGTGTAATTCAAAGTAATTAATACTATAGAGCCCTCTGCAAAAGTCCATTGTGTATTTCTTCCGGCTCATTTTTGTCCGGTCTTGCCCCAAAAAAGCGCTGAACTCGTCGGAATACTCCAGTATTCCTCCTCATCCATCATCTTTTTTGGAATAAGACCGACTCAAAAATGACCGGGAAGCCCTTTTGCAGAGGCCTCTACACATTCTCTATGGCAACGGTACAAGAGGAAGCACGCGCAGAAAGCGAACAATTCGTTTTTGAGCGCGAAAGAAAAAAGAATGAAACAGCCGATACGTTTGAACTGCTTAAAATGGTCGTAGAACAGCTTCATACCATAGAAACAGGCATTACTCTTACCGAAGCACTTTTGAAAGACGCGGAGCGCAGCGGTGAAGAATTGCCCGGCGTATCCGAAACACTTCAGTCCATCGAAGATAAATTGGGTATTCCGCTTGCTCATGAGACCAGGCGACAGATAGAGCACCATGCAGAAATGAGCGCCGCTCAAGGTATTGAGCTTCTTCTTGGCAGGATGCATAAGAGAAAAGAATATTTGGAAAAACGTCAAGAGAAACTTGAGGCGGTGATTGCGGAAAAGAAAGAAATACATGAGGGGGGTGGAAACGGCGCCGTCGCGATCGATGCAAATTTTGATACGGTGGCAGAGCGCGAAAAGATAAAAAACATATCGTGGCAGACGGCATATCAAGACGGCATTTACCGCATAAAGACCGCTGCTGTGTCCATTCCGTATGAAAAAGAACCCGAACATAAAAAGGGTACGGAACGCAAGGAGGTTCACTTGATTCTTATTGAGAATATATCTGACAGCACGAGCGATGTTGTTCTTGCCCTGGAACATTCTCCCCGCGCGAACATGATGAGCATTCCTGAAGTGTTTGAGGAGTTAGAAAAAATGGGGACGGCAAGAAGGAGAAGCGTTGTCGAAATTGATGCCGAGCGGCGAACATTCATTGAGGATTTGATTCGCGCCAATCTGCTGCGCGGATCTATTATCGACGGGCCGCACGGTTCGCTGCGGCTGACAATCCGCGATCAGGCGGTACCGTGGTCATTTTTACCACCCGACGAGTTTGTCGCAATGGGAAGAATAAACGCGAGGAAAAATGAGGGGAGCATGGATGCGGTTGAGGACTTGAACGGACACAGAGTGCCGAGGGAAGTATTTATCAATGAAGACATGTTGTGGGCGTATCTGAAGGGCGGTGATGCCTGGAAGGAAAAAAGCCGTGAGCATGGCGGTCGTACCTATACGACGAAGTCAGGCAAAGAGGCGAGCCAGGATAAATCATAGCAGTACTGAAGAGCTGTGAAGATCGTATTGATTGCAAGTTTATATCGGCCCTATTCCCGCGGCGGGGCAGAGGTTGTTTTTCAGATGGTTGTTGATGAGCTGAAAAAACATCATGACGTGGTTGTTGTATCAACCTGTCAGTGGCGCGGATTTCGCTCATTGATTCCGCGGATGACGCAGGAAGAGGGGGTGCGCGTCTACCGATTTTTTCCGCTGAATATTTTTTCATTCATTACCCTCCTCCATCGCCCACCCATTATTCTGCGTGCGCTCTGGTACGTTTTTGATACGTTCAGTATTCACTCCTATTGGGTCATTCGTTCGCTTTTGAAAAAAGAGCGCCCCGATGGTGTTATGACGCATAATCTTAAAGGGATTGGACTGACGGTTCCTCGCGCGATCGCCGCAAGCCGCATACCGCACATACACACCGTTCATGACATCGGACTTGTCTATCCATCGGGTATTTTACTCCACGGTGAGGAGTCCACACTTGCCAATCGCTGCATGGCATTTGTTTCGGGCGCGATAACGCGCCGTCTCTTCGGCTCGCCGCCAGCGGTGATATTCGCTTCACGCTTTCTCAAAGATTTTTATGCGCGCCATGCATTTTTCCCGCGATCGCGCGGCGCGGTGATCCAGAATCCGATTCAGCAAAACGGAGTGCTCGCGCGCGAGCATCCGAGCATCAACGATGATGGACGAACGACAGTTGCTTTTGTCGGACAACTCGAGCCGCATAAGGGTATTGAGTTTCTTCTGCGCGCGTGGGAGAACTGGGGGCGCGAAGATGCGCGGCTGAATATCGCAGGGAAGGGGAGCGTTGAGGCGCGTGTACGCCAAGCGGCGGCGCGCGATTCGCGCATCACCTATGCCGGATACTGTCAGGACGTTCCATCATTTCTTGCCGATACGTCGTTCGTGATTGTTCCGTCGTTGTGTTATGAAAACGCTCCCATGATTATTTTTGAGAGCGGCGCGCTGGGTATTCCGGTGATTGCCCCAAGCATTGGGGGCATCGCGGAATATATTGAAGAGGGCGTCAATGGATTTCTGTTCACGCCAAGCGATGAGCGATCGCTCATTGAAGCGTTGGAGCGGGCGACTGCCGTAGCGCCGGAGATCTACGAAGTACTTTCAAAAAATGCAAAAAATAGTGTTCGCGACTATACCGTCCAGCGGTATTGCGAGCGGTTAGAAGAGGTGAGCACGGAGGCGAGCGGTGTCCTGTATGCGCGATAGATTTTACCGCGGTTATTGACGGGAGAATGCTTTCATCTTGACATATTTTTTATATGATTTAAAGTATACCTATACCTATGGTGTAGGTATAAGAAGGGCAGAAAGCTTCGATGTTGTCCGCGCAGTTATTCAGCAGGCACTGGAAGAATAATCCATTACGCATTGTAAGGTATGATAGAACCATATAAGAAAAAGACGTTGTTAAATCTCAAAAAAGCGAGGGGACAAATGGATCGAATCGTTGTCATGATTCATGATGATCGATATTGTATTGACATCATTCAACAGTGCAATGCGGCTATTGGAATGATTCGACAGGCAAGCAATTTTATGCTTGAGAGTCATCTCCATACGTGTGGAAAAAAGATAGCATCACCAAGCAGGGCGGAGAGCGAAAAATTTATTAAGGAGATTATTCAGGCATATAATCTCACGTTGCGTAAAAAATAATCGCGCGACATTTTGAAACGATCGTCATTATAATAAGAGTATCTAATTATTAATTTTTTATTTTATGGGAAAGCTATCTGTCGGAAAATATGCAGGATTGTGTATGCTCGGCGGGATTGTCGCCTATACGGCGTGCATGGCGTACGGCCTCTTTCTTACCGGTAAAGCCGCTGAATTGCATTTGGCACTCTTTCAGCTCTTTCCTTTATACACAGGCATGAATTTTATCAGTTGGTTTGCCGGCGCGATCAGCGTTGCGGTTTGGTCGGAAATTGGTGGCGCCTACATTGCGTGGATGCACAATGTGAGTATGCAGAAAAATTAAAGTTGTCACGATAACTGTTCATGATCACCCTGCGACCGGAAATCGCGCAGAGTCGAATTTATTTAGGATTGCCTTTCGCACACCCGTTGATATATTCCTGCGTTCACAATCAGTTTACACGAATCGAGGGTGCTTACACATTGAGCCGTCCACTGCGATAAATATGTAGCAAGGAAGTGATAATGTCATATTCCAGGGAAGTAGAAATGTCACATCCCTGGTAAAATGATGCCGTTAATCTTAACGGTATCACCTATGGCATCTATCACTATGTCAAAGAAAGAATT
>JACQWH010000043.1 GCA_016209345.1 Candidatus Uhrbacteria bacterium | reverse complement strand
TTGAGAGTGGTGAAAAATAGCTTCCCGGTCAGTTCCATGACAATTTTGTTCCAAAAATGATGATGAATGAGAAGGAATACTTGCTGTATTCCGACGAGTTCAGCGCATTTTTGGGGCGAAATTGGCTGGAAATGAGCCGGAAGAAACACACACGTGATATTTTTCATCACTCTCAAACTGAGAAATGAAGCCAAACCTTTTTTTCTTCACGGCATTCCCTTTTGCGTGCGCATATCTGCTGGGCCTTTTTGTGGTTTCTCAAACGGGTGGTGGTATAGGAGCGGTCCGCACGCTGCAGGACACGCAACTTTCGTTGACGCTTTTTCTCGTACTTTTTTTTGCCGCGACAGCGTTTCTTCTTCTGCTGTCGCATATCACAAAAAGCGGCGCCGTGTACAGGGTCGTCTTTGCTCTTCTTCTCTGCTTCGGGCTGGTTCAGCTTTTTGAGCTGGTATTTCCGCTTGGGTTTAGCGTCGCGATAGCGCTCATTTTCTTGTTTGGATTTTTTCTTGTTTCCAGCGTGTGGATGCACGATCTTATTATCGTTTTGGTAGCGGCGGGGATCGCTCCTGTGTTCGGATTACAGTTTTCAGAGCACACGGCCGCCTTGCTGCTTATCATTCTTTCGGTGTATGATATAGGGGCGGTGTTCGTGACGAAACACATGGTGATGCTTGCACATGAGATGATTCGTCATCAGGCAAGTTTTGCGCTGTTTGTTCCGGAGCGCATAAGGGGTTTTGGCGCGAACGTTGCCTCGGTTGTGCCGGGATCAGGATTCCTTATTGTAGGCGGAGGAGATATTGTATTGCCGCTCATTGCGCTTTCAGCCGTTGCGCGCACAAGCATGACGGCAGCGCTGTATGGCGTGGTCGGCGCACTGGCCGGCATGTTCATAAATCATCTTCTTCTTACCGTTGCCAGACGGCCCCTTCCCGCGCTTCCCTTCTTGACGATCGGGACGCTTATAGGAATCCAGGCAGGACATCTTTTTTCTTAAGAACTCAATTAGACAGTATGCATATACGGCACAAAGGATTTCTTATTTCCATCCTCCTGGCGATATTTTTTTCAACAACGGGATTTTCCTGCACGTTTTTTCAACCGAAAGCGGCGACACAGGAAGCAACGCGCCCAATCGAACTAACACTATGGGGCGTATTCGACGAGGAGGGATCATTTGATTCACTCATCGGTGCATATCGAGCCCAGCACCCAAACGTTTCCGTTTCCTATCGTAAGTTTCGGCTGGAAGAATACGAAAATGAAATTCTCCAAGCGCTTGCCGAGGATAGGGGGCCGGATATTATTTCGCTTCCAAATACATGGGTAGACCGGTATGGCAACAAATTACTTCCCATGCCGCCGGTCATGCGCATCGGATTCCAGGTGACAAAGGGGCAGATTAAAAAAGTGACGGAGTCCGAAATACGGGAGGTTCCCGGGTATACTCCTCGTGATGTGCGCACCGCGTTTTTGGATACGGTCGGCGAGGATGTTCTGCGTCCTGTTCAGGGCGGTGAGGCGATTTTTGCGCTGCCGTTTTCTGTCGATACACTCGCGCTTTTCTATAACAAAACATTGCTGCGCAACACCGGCGTGATTATCGGTCCGCCGAAGTATTGGGCGGTGAGCGACGACGATCCGGAAGGGCCGCAGAAAAAAGCATTGTTTCAGGATTTTGTATCCCAGGTGCAAAGCAACCGTCTGACCGTTATTGATCCGAACACAACACAGCTTGTTCAGTCGGGCGCGGCGTTCGGCGCGGCAAAAAACATTCAGCGCTCCGCCGATATTGTGGCAACGCTTATGATGCAGAACGGCGCGCAAATGAATGGACCGGACGGTGTCAACTTTGATTACGACAAAAACGAGCCGCGCCCGCTGCCCATCAATCCGGGCGTTGACGCGCTGCGCTTCTATACGGATTTTGCCTCTCCGGTCAAACAGGTCTACACATGGAGCGAAGATATGCCCGACAGCTTGGAGGCGTTTGCCCAAGGAAGGACGGCGATGTTCTTTGGCTATTCGTACCACGCGCAACAACTCCAGGCACGAGCCCCGCAGCTAAAGGTTGGCATTGTTCCCATTCCGCAAATAAACCCCCTGCGGCCGGCAGTGGCGGCAAACTATTGGGTCTACGGCGTATCAAAGAAGTCCCGAAACAGCGACTACGCGTGGGATTTCTTGCGTTTTTCAACACAGCCGGAAAATTTAAAACGGTACTTGAGCGCGGCGAAGCGTCCTACGGCACTCAAGGCGCTCATTGAAGGACAAAAGCAGGATGCGGAGCTTGAGCCGTTTGCATCCCAGCTCTTGTTTGCGCGGAGCTGGTACCATGGGAAGAATCCCGCGTCCATGGAGCAGGCATTCCAAGACATGATTACCGATGCATTATCCGCAAAAGGCGCATCGGTCGACGAGGAGCGCGCGCGGCTGACAACAGCGATGGAAAAAGCGCGGCAAGTCATACAAAACGGATGGTAGTGTTTTAGGGACGAGGGATTAGGGACTAGCTTATAGCGGATACAATTTTGAAAAAAATATGTCACGAGCAGAACCATATCGCACCGTTTTTTTTCTGACGCTTCTTGGCGTGGCGGCGGTAGTTGCCATAGGGTTTTTCTTTCCCGAAAGCGCCAATGCGCAGATACCCGCAAGCATTGTTCCTCAGTGTGATTGGGAGAAAGGGCAGACATACGGGCTGGGCGCCTTTATCCTTCTTGCCTCAAACATCATGAAGCTTATTTGGGGGATTACGGGGACATTGGCGCTGGTCATGTTTATCTGGGGCGGATTCCAGTGGCTGACAGCGGCAGGGGAAGAATCGCGAGTCAAGGCGGGGTGGGACACTTTTATCAATGCAACAATCGGCATTTTAATCGTGCTTGGAAGTTGGGTGATTATCAACACCCTCATTTTGTTTTTGGTCTCTCCGGGAACGGGATTTACGGCGGCGAATCTCTTCGGTCGCGCATCGTGGGTGGAGATTGCGACAAAGGACAACACCGTGTGCATCGATAGCGCAAAGCTTGCCCGCGGGTACGTGCCACCACCACCGACAATAACAGCAAAGTCAGAGGGTATATGCTGTTATAATACAGATATAAGCGGATCGACCGGACGAAAGAGTCGAGGAGAGTTTGAGCAGACGACTTTGGAGGCATGCAAAATAAAAGATCCGGTGTTTGAAATTGTTTTCTGTCCGAATGCTTCTGACGATACTGTCTGTGGGGAAAAAGAATATGAGGTATCTTCTGCAACTCGCGCGGCAGGGGTGTCGGGTCCATTCTATTGGAAAAATATTCCTGATGAAAAATGCAAAGACAAAATTGTTCTTACTCCGTCCAGGGGTAGGATAGCAAATGGCGGGAATTGTAATTCGCACAATGAATGTATTTCTGGAAGATGCGATCCTATAGGCGTCAGAACAACGTGGCATGGGAATGAACCGGACGATCGCTGTGTTGAGGATAATGAAAATGGGACGTGTTGTATTGCTACGTCGGCATATGAATACGTGACCGTGGGCACGACGAAATCCAGGGGTAATTTGTATAAAATGACATATGGCGAAGCAACTACGCGAAAAGGATGCCGGATGAAGAAATTTCCTGACGCCGACAAAAAAGAACTCGCCATACTTACATTATCGGGCAATGGCGTTGATGCTTCGCTTGCCGGAGGCGAGTTAGCTATTCTTCAAGCCCGATATTTTTATCCGGCAGTGGTCAGCTGTAATTCAAATACGCAGCATAACTTTCCATCCGCGCCGAGTAAAACGCCCTACGACCCGCGGTACAACTTTACATTTTAATCAATAGGTTCGTGAAATGTGGACCGTTTTGAAGCGTATTAACAAGAAAGATATGGGAAGAACTAAATCTCACACCGCCACTTGGAAAGTCATGGGGGTTCTTGTCGTGATTTTTTCATTGTTTTCATCACCTATTGCCCTTGCGGCAATAAGTTGCTCCGGAGTTGTTTTCCCCGCAACGTCAGACACTCAATGCAGCAGCTATTGCTCTGCCGGTGGAGCTGGGCAGAGTGCCTCCTGGAACATGGGTGGTTATTCGGGTGCAGGCGGATCGGGTAATTGTTGTTGTACCGGAGGGACGTGGACGAGCGGGTCAAGCTCGAGCGGGTCGCGGGCAGCGACTCCGGGTGCCGCTACGCCGGTGACAAGCGGGAGGTTTGGGTATGCGAATGTTGTCGACTTTGAAAACCCATTGCCGTCCCAGGATGTTCCCATCCTTGTCGGCAATGTTATTCGCGCCGTGCTTGGTGTTATCGGATCCATCGCATTGGTCATATTTCTCTACGGAGGCATGCAGTGGATGGTGGCAATGGGGGATGAGAGCAAGGTGAAGAAAGGATGGGAAACCATGTTGTGGGCGGGGCTCGGGATGATTATCATTTTCGGCAGTTACGTCGCGGTGCAGCTTCTTCTGAAGGCGGTATTGGGGTCGTAGCAGAATGCTAGTCGCGTTGACGGATATACAAGCATCATGTTATTCTTATGCTCATATGGAACCACAAACACAACAACAATATACTTCACAATCAATGTATCGCGAGATTGAGCACATTGATGAAGCGCTTCATCGTCTGAAAGCACGCATTCTTTCTGTTCCGGCCCAAAGAGCCGCAACAAAGAATGTTTTACTGCGTACGGGCGGCATACTTTCCCATAAATATTCCAAGAAAGATGTCCTGACATGGCAGCGAAAGATTCGCGATGATTGGGGCTCGTAGCAGCAAGCATATGCGAATACTGCTCGATACCAATATTCTCCTTCTTCATCTTTCAGAGAATATCCTTGTTTCCGTCCCGTCCGAAACGGAGTTTTATATATCTTCGATAACAGTTGCTGAGGCGATGAGATATCCGGGATTGGGAAATGATGCAATTCAGGCGTTGGGTGATCTTATGAGTATCATGACGACCCTCAGCGTTGATAAGAGTATTGCGTTGCGGGCAGGTGAACTTGGTCGAACCCGCTCGACGCGACTCCCCGATCTTTTAATTGCAGCTACCGCCATTGAATATCATCTTCCATTGGTATCAAAAGACCTTCGTGGGTTTAAAAAAATCCCAGGCCTTAGCGTTCGTGATGGATTCTAAGAGGCGTGTTCCTTTACGAGTAAGAACTGGTGAAATGAAAAAAACGCATTCTTTCAAAACGCAATGCGGGGTAGTACCCACGCGGACACGCCGAACTATTTTTTCAACGGTTATACTTTCCGCACTGTTCTTTTTTCAGTTTGGAATTGTTTTATTTACCCCGGGTGTCGTGTATGCTGAGGCGTGTCAGGGGCTGCCGCTTTTTGCTCCAACTACCGGCGCACAGTGTAGCACGCAATGCGCCGCCCAAGGGAGGAATTTTCACCAATGGAATGATGCCGGATATGATGGGGGGGCGAAATGTTGCTGCAAGAATCGCGCGGCGGCAGCAGCAATACCCTCGGCGCCATGTACGCCCGGCGGCACCTCTCTCTGCAATCCTTTGGGTACGCAATTCAGCTCCACAAGCCAAATACCCGCCCTTGTCGGTAATGTGCTCAAAGGACTTTTCGGCATCATCGGTACCATCGCTCTCGTTATTTTTATTTACGGCGGGTTTATGTGGATGACGGCGTTTGGCGAAGAAAGCAAGATTAAAAAGGGATGGGATACCATGATTTGGGCCGGCCTGGGGCTGGCGGTGATTTTCGGCAGTTACGTCGCGGTCGACTTTATTCTTAAGGCAATCCTTGAAAGATAATTTGACATCGAAAACAGGGCCATAGTATACTATAATGAGTCCCCACCATGTGAATAACCTTATTTTTTATCATTAAGTGATGGCGCATTTCCCAAAAACGGGTTCATGCGGATATCACAGGAGAACCATTATGATCGAGCCATTCAAACGAAGCATTGCGGCGGCGAGCATCGGCGCCTGCATGATGCTTGGAGTGCTGGGGGTGCCGTTTTTTGCCAGCGCCCAGGTATCACCGGTTGACCCCCAGAACTTCGGGTACAACAACATCGGACAGTATTTCGGGCAGGCAAAGAATGCCGATTTTAACACGCTCAAGGTGGGACAATACAAAGATCCTCGGGAACTTGCGCGGAATATCATTAACGTCATATTGGGATTTCTGGGTCTTATTGCTGTCGTTATCGTTCTTTTTGCAGGGTTCCAGTGGATGACAGCGGGCGGCGAAGAAGAGAAAGTCAAAGAAGCGCAGCAGCGGCTTATCCAGGGCGCAATCGGTTTGGTGCTCATCGTTGCCGCATGGATGATCGCTTACTACGTCATCGACCAGATTGTCGGCGCGGTACAGGGACGGTAATCAGACCCATTCCTCATGAGAGATATTTTCTCCAGAAGCAGATGGCCTGTTTTGCGTAGGACGTATGAAAAAATTTCATACCTCATTTGTTGCGCATATCTCTTTCTGGCAGAAAACGCACACGCCGCGATTACGTCTGACCAGACAGGCCTGAAAAAAACCGCCGAGCAGGCAACACTCAATACAGCCGTTTCTGTTGAGAAGTACGTAGGGGGAATAATCAGCGCCATCCTGGGGATTATCGGGGTAATCTTTTTGATTCTCATTGTATATGGCGGAATGCTGTGGATGCTCGCGGAAGGCGACGAAACAAAGATCGGGAAAGCCCGCGGATTCATATTCCATTCCATCATCGGGCTTATTTTGGTTTTTTCCGCATACGCCATTACGAATTTCGTGGTAGACATTCTGATAACCCAAGCAATCCAGTAATGTATGCCGACAGTAAACCAGAACATCATCAGAAACAACTTGAATAACACCGGTAATTTGAGCGGGTATGCCAACAAGACCCTTCCCGAGGCCGTCGGAAATATCATTTTGGCGCTCATCAGCATTCTCGGCGTTATCTTCGTCGTACTCATTGTCTACGCGGGATTCAAGTGGATGCTGGCCCAGGGCGACGAGCAGAAAACAAAAGAAGCGCTCGGCCTTATTATCAATTCAATCATCGGGCTTGCCATTATTTTAGCCGCATATGCAATCGCATATTTCGTCATCAGCACCCTCAAAGCGGGAGTATAGGGGGGGGCATCGCGTGTTCGATAGGGCCGCGGGAACCCTTCCCCTTGTTTGCGGTGTCGGTGCGTTTGTGGCCGGTATATTTTTGGCGGGGCTTGATACGTTTGCCCTGACTGCCCCGGTATTGGAAAACTTAAACAACGCGAGTAATCTCGCGTGGGGCCCGACTCCCCAGACAAGCATCGGTATTATTGTTGCGAACATCGTTTTGGCTATCCTCGGATTGCTTGGCGTTTTGTTTGTGGTACTATTAACCTATGGAGGGTTCCTTTGGTTTTCCAGCGCGGGCGAGGAAGACAAGGTGAAGAAGGCCCAGGGACTTATTATCAACGCCGTTATCGGCGCGCTTATCGTGGTAGCGGCATATTCCGTCGCGTATTATGTTCTTCGCAAGCTCGGAGAGGCGGTCGGCGGTACATAACAATATGAATAGAGTTAAAAAAGCAGGTATTATTTTCGGGTGTTTGAGCGTTCTGTTATTTTCTCTCAGCGCGCCGGTCTTTGCCGCCGATCCTGCCCCCGCGCTTCCGGCAGAGACAACGCTCAACAAGGCACTGCTCGGTCCGGACTCGGAGACAAAAACGCTTCTTAATACATTTGAGCCGCGCGGGTACGAGAATATAAAACAGCCCGGAATGCTGGTGTTTGAAATCATTCAGATTATTCTTGGGTTTCTGGGCATCGCGAGCGTGCTTATGATGATGTACGGGGGGTTCCTGTGGATTACGGCGGGGGGTGAGGAAGACAAGGCGAAAAAGGGAACGACGATATTGTTCCAGGCAGTCATGGGCGCCATTATCGTCACAGCCGCATATACCGTCACCTATTTTGTCCTTGTCGAGTTATCAAAGGCGATTACGCAATAGTTCTATGAGTCCTTCAAAAAAAAATGCTCTGATCTTCTTTCTCGCGGCATTTATGTTCCTGGGCGCGGCATTTTTTGTATCGGGAGCATCGCCGGTCTTTGCGGAAGGTCCAACCGATCTCGGCGATATTACCCACGGCAATCTGACGCAATGGAATTATTTTACTCGCGGGTTTGGCGTGAATGACTATAGTGCCGTTGCCCAGCCGGGTACCATTGTCCAGCGCATTACGGCGATTTTTTTCGGGTTTCTTGGCATTATCGCCGTCGTGATGGTGATGTATTCCGGATTTCTATGGCTCACCGCCGGGGGAGAGGAAGATAAAACGAAAAAAGCGACAACGCTTCTGTTTCAGTCGGTAATCGGCCTTGTTATTATTTTGGCATCATGGGTGCTTGTATACTATGTCCTTGCGCAGCTCACGCGCGCGGTGTTAAAATAACGCTAGCGGGACAGCGATAACAGTACCATCCCATCATCGCGATAGAGTTCTTGCAATCCGGGCAGCCCCCGGATTTTTTTTGTCGAAGGATAGTCAAGATGGGTAAGGGCAAGGATCGGGGATCCAAAGGATTTGAGCGCTCGGGCAAGCGCTTGTTTTTCTTTTTCAGGAACGCATTCGGCAGGGAGCGAGGCGTCGCCCTTCTTTCTTTTTTCTTTTCGCACCGCCTCATTGTTTGCAAGACACAGCGGACGGTATCCATAGAGTTTTTCAAAATCATCACCCTGCTGAATTGTCGTATAGTCGCGAGCGCGCTGCGCGTCGCGTTCCAGCAAAAAGCGCGGATCGAGTCCGGAGATATACGCGTTGTGCTGATTGTGATAAAAAAACAGCGGGAAATCATCCCAGCGATTATTGAACACAAGGGAGTCGGCGGGCGTATGTTCGGCGAGCCACTCCATGCCGCGCGCATACTGTTTCATGCCATATCCGTCGCGATAAATAGCAGCGATCTGGGTGATATTTACCGTGATGATTGCCGGTATCATGACAAGGAAGTATCCGGTTGCCAGCCCTCGTGGAGAGGCAAGCGCGCTCATGTTTCGTATGAGAACATGCCAAAAGCGCATCCATTGGGTCTGGCCCAATGCGGGGGCAAGGATGTACGCGGAAAAAAGCGTTGCAAGTGGCGCAAAATATTCTCCGTACCGCCGCGACTTCAAGGTAAGCACAAAGAAGGCGAGCGCCAGCAGGCACAACAGCCAATCCTGCCATGTGCGCCGCGGCAGGCGTATGCCAAGATATGCGGAAAAAAGTCCGGGCAAGAAAAATACGCACAATGCGAAAATAAGAATCATGAGCGTGGGGCCATGCGCGGGAACAAACGACATGCCGGGGGGGTACCACTCCGCACCGACAGGAATATCGGATATGATATTGAGCACTGCTATCTTTATCGTCTGTACCCAATAGAAGACAAGGTTGGTTGGAAAGTACGGGTTCAGTACAAGCCCTCCTGCTGCGCCGGCAAACGAAACAAGAGGAATGGCCGCATGTTCGCGCCGAACAAGCGATCGAAGAAATGAAACGACTCGTTCTTTGCAATAGCGCAACCGATGAGGGTGGTTGGCGAATGCTACCAGCGACCATTTTTTATCATCGGGCAGGGATACTCCAGAGAGCGCCGTCCAGGCGACAATGGCCATCATCGGCATGAGCGGCCATCCTCCGTACAGCCAGACAAAAAGAAATGAAAGGCCAAACAGTGCCTTCAGATTTTTTTTGCCTGCCGCATGAATGCCGCAGAAAAATACAAAGAGGGACACGGCGGGGATTTTTGCCAGATTGATGCGGAAGGTAAAGACCGTATTGATAAGAAGGATGCAGAGAAACAGGAATGTCGTCATGCGCGAAATTGGGGCATGGGGGCGTCCGGCGCGCATCATCCAATAGAGAAGAGCGATAAACGACGCGGCAAAAAAAACAGTCGCAATCTTCAGTCCGATAAGCGGGTCGCCAAACGCGACAAACGGGATGAGCGCGATATGATAGAGAAAGTGATGATCAATATACCCGGTGGCTAGCGCCGTGAAGGGGAGCCATGGGAACGACAACACGGGACCCTGTATCATGAGAGCGGCAATGCGCGCATGATAGAATGAGTCGGGGTCGGGGAATGACGGCGCGCCTGCCAGGAGCGCGAAGAATCCCGCGCTTGCAAGAAAAATGCACGCCACCTCACGCCAGAGATGAGGAGGAAAGAGGCGGTCGCTCCAATAGGATCGGATATTTTTCAAGAGCAGAATGATCATGATGGTAATTTAAAGTAATTCAAAAAAATAATAATCCCCCCAACATCATACCCGAGTCGGAGGGATTATTAAAGGTGAATGGCACCTACCGGGCAAAGGGGCTTTCTTCAGAGTAGAGGATATGCGACGCGGTGAGCGTTTCCGTTCTTGATATATCGTCAGACGTTGCGACAAATACATACATGCCCGTTTTCAGATTTTCAAACGATCCTGCCTCGGGTGTAAAGAGCGGGGCTGAAAGATTACTCCCGTCGCGCGGGCGCTGATAGGTATATCCTGTTTTGTCAGAGAGACGCACGGCAAACGTCTTTGTCTCTTGACCGACAGATTTCTTTTCAAGCGGGAGGGAGGAATCAAATTCTTGTACCATCAAAACACCGGTGTCTTTTGAAAGCAGCGTTCCATAAAAACCATTTTCATTCTGCGCGCTACTCGCGCTTGGCTGCGCGATGGTTTGTTCAAGTTCGTTTAATGCCTGACTCCCGTTCTGTTGCGCGGGTCCGGCGGCGATGCGTGTTTGTTCGAGTCGAGATCCCAGCGGTATAATAACAACAATACTGAGGAACAGTCCAAGCACGACCGTACCGGCGATACAAACGAGTCCGCCATAGAGAAAACACTGCATTGTGCCCATGCAGGTCTTTGATTTTTTTTCTTGCGGGGGTGGTGGCGCTATCGGCACTACCAGTGTTGGTGCAGCCGGCGTTGGCGCCGCTGATTTTTTCGCGGGAGATTTTTTTGACCTCGTTTTTTTCAGTGTCGTTTTTTTCGGCGTCCGTTTTTTTGAAAGAGTCGAAGGCAAGACGACTGGCGAGCCGGACGAAGCGGCTTCTTCCGGTTTGCCTTTTTTTGCGCGGGGCTTGCGCGCTTTCGTGCCCGATGGTGATGTGCGTATGCGCGGCATAGGATTTTTTTAAAAAAAGAAATGAATAATAAGAGTAAAAATGTTTTTTAAGTATAGCATAAAAAACAGCGCGATGCACGGTGGGGGGGTGTGTATAAGGGGACGCCCGGACGAGCGGTATTGATTCGGGCGGCACAATCCCGTATAGTGGGAAGGTACACGATCAACGACAGTATGCTTGCTTTCATACAAGGAACAATTATTTTTCTCGACGTGCATTCTCTTATCGTTCGGGCCGGCGATTTGGGGTATCGCATTTTTGTCACCGACGATACGCGCGCAAAGAGCGTGCTCGGCGAGGATGCCGCATTTTTTTTGCACCAGCATATACGGGAAAACACCGAAGAGCTCTATGGATTTGTCTTGCAAGAAGAGTATGAACTTTTCGAGCACCTGCTTTCCGTATCCGGGGTTGGCCCCAAAAGCGCATTAGCGGTGCTGCGGGTTGCGCCGGCCCAAGACATCATGTCCGCAATTGCCAGCGGCGATGCGGGGCTCTTGAAAAAAGTAGCGGGCATTGGGACAAAGACAGCCGAACGGATTGTTCTTGAGCTCAAGCAAGCATTTCAGGATCGCGCGCATGGGCCGGCGGTTCGCAACGAGAACGATGCGGAGCATGACGATCTTGTCGATGCGCTTATGCGGCTTGGGTGCTCGCGCGCCGAGGCACGATCCGCGATACTGGCTATCCCCCCCTCGCTTGAAACGCTGGAAGAAAAGCTTACCTGCGCCTTGCGGTGCATCAGATAATTTTTTTGAATTGTCGAACCCCTTTTTGTTTGGGTATTTCTTCCTCGGGGTCGGGTATTTTTCTGCTGAAAAATCCCTTA
>JACQWH010000040.1 GCA_016209345.1 Candidatus Uhrbacteria bacterium | reverse complement strand
TACCAGAAGAAGGACTCTTGGATGCAATCGAGTTCTTACAGGATACAAACCAAGTGATCCATGATTTTGGCGGCAACGGCTCAATTAATTATCTGATGGCTGCATACTTTCCAGAGAGCGGAACAAAGGGCAGGGTGCCGGGTTTGTGCTGGGGTCGTGTTAGCCACCAGGCGGACTTGGGTTGGTTCGGTCCTGGCGGCCGCGATGGCGATTGCGGCGGCCGGCCCGTGGTGGGGGAATCCTGATTTGAACTTTGAGATTTTACCATTGGGGTTTTTTCTTCTTGATTTTGGTTTCTCCTACGCACGTTATCGTACGCAGTACACTGCCGGCGAAGAGTAACTCATTACATCTGTTTAAAATCTTTTTCAATGTCACCACATTCATTAAGCAGTTGTTGCGTTTCATACAAAAAAATCCCATTCTCCAGCTCTTCTACACTCAATACAATATACAATTCCTTGTCACTTGCAACGCGCGCGATCGGCTTTCCGTGGTGCACGTTGGACGGGTCTTCAACAAGACCAGCAAACTCATAATTTTGTCCCAATACTCTCACTATTGCCCCTTGTGCAACCACTCGCGCATCATCGCCATTGCCAATGGTCAACTCTGTATTGCGCATTAAAACTTCTTCGCCACTTTCTAATACTACAAGATGATTTTCGTATTGTTTAGTCGACGGTTCTTCTCCGATCGCTGGCTTTCCTGGCGGGCTTCCCGTGGGCGATTTTCCTTTGGATTGCTCTACTCGCACAGGCCTCGGCACACGTGGGCTCAAGTACCCGATCTCTTTTGGGGTAAGCGGCTTTTGGTCGGTAGCGCTCGAGGGCGCTTCGTCAAAGAAGTGAAAGTAGTCAGCAATCAACCGTATTCGCTCTCCATCTTCCACTGATGTCTGGTCAATATGCTCTTGCAACATGCGCTGGAGCCAGGATACAAGATCTGATGTACCACTTGATGCAATCCCCTTCATCCATGTCAAGATAACATCCGGAGCAAGTGTACTTGCCCCTCTCCGCAGTTTCAACATTTCTCCGCCACCCAAGCCCGAGTCAGGTGGAGGCGTTTCCATATCAGAAATATATTTTGTTATATCCAGTTTGCCCGTACTCGGATTAATATCTTCATAAAAGGCCGTATGCGCAAGATGTTTTTCATTAAATTTACTTCCGTGAATATAGGCGTCTTGGATTGCTCGTATAGCGTGCGCGAAACGGTATAAAAATCCGTGTCGCGGATCATTTCGTTCTTTTACCAATTCTTGAGTTTCGACTATCACGCGTCCATCAGACAATGGCGTTTGCTTATCCGATGGCACTGGCAGTGGTTCGTATTTTGGTTCCAGTTTTGCGCGATCAGTTGAGGAAAAATGGCCCTCTGCCGCCCTCTTTATGAGTCCCGCAAGTAAAAAATCAAATAACTCCGGATTTTTTTCTGACATTTCAAAATAATCAGTCGGAATTCGGGCAAATTCGCGCTCCAATCGTTCATCTTCAATTGGAAGATTGCTCGTTGCAAATAATTCTGATCCCGGCAACACAGGATGTTGAACGGTTCTACTCAACGGCCGTCCCGGTTTTGCAAGTCGTAAATTTTTAATAGGAGCAAGCAGCTTATCAAGGTTTAATTGGGATAGCTCATCTAAAGATACGGGGCGGCCGTGAGCATACGCTGGTTGTTGCGCCTGCGAATGTGTGTATCCAGTAAACGCTTCTGCAACCCTTCCTGTGTAATCAAACGCGCCTTCTCCCGCCTTGAAATCTCTCAGCGCAATCAATCCGTCTTCATCGAGATCGCTTCGGCATTCAATTCGCAAAGCAGGAAGGCCTGTTAGTTCCATTGAAACCGCATCAATTTGAGTTGTTTTTCCTGTGCCGGGTGGACCAACAAGCAAAGGAGCTTTACCGGTGTGTTGCATGACCTCTCGTATTGTTTGATGGTTTCTCACGCGTGACGGAAGCCATGCAAAATGATGTTCTTCTATCTCGCGGCGATACCGCAACAATGTCTCATAGTGTATGAGCGCGGCAACACCGCAATTTTCTGGCGAATGCTCGTATCCTTCGAGCGTCGTTATATTTTCTCTATCTGATTTCAATTGCGCCAATGTTCGTTCACCGTATGCTAATCGGGATTCAGCTGCCCTTCGCTCTGTCGGCTTTGTGATAGTCTGTAATGTAAGCGCCTGTGTGAGCTCTTGCACGTGCTTCTCCAAAACGGCAATGTCATGCTCAACCTCTTTCCATTTTTTGCCTACATCGGCGAGATTGAACTCCTTCTGGTCTGAGCGCGCTTGCGCGTACTGCTCCACAAATGTCTTACGCGCATCCTCATCCTGCCATAAAACGATTAGCTCGGTAATAAGATACGGATCAGGAGAAAACTCCTGCTCGCCACTCTTCTCCACCTGCCTACGCTCCAGAGAATAGGAAATAAAATTTTCATAAATCCGAAGCGCTTTACGTGCAGCAGGAACGTCCGCAAGGCCCATACTGATTTCTTTTTGTGCTTTGAGACCTGCGGATGGATGCTCTTTAATGATACGATCAATGACACGCGTAAGCGCATGTTCATGTCCGCGCCGCCTTCTCTCTTCCGGGACGCTTGTCGGTGTCTCGGGATGTGGACTTTGTGATGGATTTTCTGTAGCCATATAGCTGATATTACGCGGCTTTAGGGAATTTTGCAATACAGGCATCCAGGAAAAGTTGCGCGTCTTTCCGCGTTTTCTGGGGAAATAGTTTGATTGCCTCTGATATGACGAATTTTGCAACAATAAGCGGCAGATCATTGATATCGCGAATCAAGGCGCCATAACTATGAGGAGGGTTGTGCATGACGAGAGGGACTTGCGCGGCAGTTTCGGTTAAGCCCATGCCAACAACCACAACACCCATCTCACCGAGCTCTTGTGCCAGCGCTTGCATCTTCAGACTGTCATCACCAACGTATCCACCGTCAGAGCACGCGATAATGATTCTCAGACGGTTGTCGTACACACCCCTCCTATTATTTTCCTCAATCTCTTTTTTGATCTGGTCTCGCACATATGCTAATGCCTCCGGATCCCCATTGCCAACGCCTTGCGTGGTTAAGCTGTGCCATAGTTTTACCTTATCTTCTGGCGTAAACACTGGCGAGAGCGGTTTATCTTCATCAAGATCATCTTCGCCGTGTCCCCGAAAGGAAAGTCCTAGCGTGCGTACGGAAAACGCGTATTCTTCAGGCAAGCGTGCATGATCTAATTTTCTCGCAACCCGATGGAGAGAAGAGAATATAAGATACTCTGCGCGCCGCTGCATGTGCCAGAGCTTTTCACCTTCTACCGTACGGTTCATAGAGCCTGACTTATCGCCGATTATAAAAAAATCAAGCCCGCCGAGTACGCGCTCTTCTCTTATTTCTTCAGTCTGCCTTTCGCGCGACGCAGGGTCCTGATCGCCTGCTTGTGTGCCGATAACATGTTGAATAAAATGCGTGATACGTCCACCGCCTTCAAAACGCCGCACCGGACCCTCGTATGCTGGAACTGATGTTTTCCTTGATTCAATAACTGCGTCATATACGTCGGCAAGTACGTTGACCACGAGCTCGCCATTTGG
Organism: Candidatus Uhrbacteria bacterium; assembly: GCA_016209345.1. Taxonomy (GTDB): domain Bacteria; phylum Patescibacteriota; class Patescibacteriia; order JACQRZ01; family JACQRZ01; genus JACQWH01. The sequence continues at coordinate 3,398 of JACQWH010000040.1, read as the reverse complement.
CAAGCGCGTATTTTCCGCTTCATTCACTTCGCGGACAATCCTACGCGCAAGAGCAAGCTCAATGCCGGCAGCTTGCGCGAATGAATGTTCTGCCGGGGTGTAACTGAGTCGCTCTGTGTGTTTGGCAAGTTTTTCCCATAATTCCTCCAGCTGCGCATCGCTTGGCCGTATCGCTTCCTGCTCGCCGTAATACGGAATTGGCGCACCGCCGCGTAGTTGAGTTTGTTCAAGGTTCGGATCACCTGGCGGCGTAGGGTCCATCTCAACCCATTTCTTATTTTTTTCATCCCATACATCGCCCCACCCATGACCTGTGCCTATGTTGATATGGGCAAAACCGTGTTCATCCGCGCCGTTGACAGCATGCCCGACAACATGCCGTGTCGGAACGTATATTTTTGCGCAGAGCCCAGACCAATACGTTGCTACGGTGTCACAATCTCCTTTTCTGACCTCGTCAACTGCTCCGGGAAAACCTTTTGGTGATGTGCGATAGAGGGTATTGTAATAATCGGCTTCTGCGCGATTCTTTGGCGCGAGATACGAAATGCGCTGCACCGCGTATGTCTTTAGCGCGCGTGCACGCGCAACATTGCCGCGTTTTTGCTGTGCAATTCCAGAGATTTTCGTATTCGTTTCTTCAGAAAACTCTGCCGGCATATCTTGAGCGCTTACCGCATCCGAATTTTTTGCTCTGAATGTTTTATCTGGACTGGGCGCTGCCATGACCTGAATAGTAATCGGCTCGTGGCTCTCGCCCTCCACAGATACAACAAGATCGCCGTGTTTATCTTTGAGGAGGTGACAGCTTCTTCCTCCCGCCTCAATTGCATGTACGTCATGCGTAGGAAGCATAGGCACAGAAACCCATTTGCCCGGGATCACCTCCGCATTCATAGTGAAATCAATTGGTCCTTTTTCTGGATCCGTATTTCCACTCAATGGCACGGTTTGGGCAGGCTCATAGGCATATTCATCTTCAACCCATGTATTGTTCACGCTATCCCATCGGGAAAATGCTTGTTCTCTAAAGCGTCCGTTCACCGCGGGATAGATTGACCATATCGCAGGCGCACGTTCACCTTCTTTTAGTCGCTCCATTGAGTCAACACCCGGCTTGCTTTCATTTCGTCTTTCCGGCGGTCGGGTTGGAGCTTTTTGCAACTCTTGCTCACGCCATTGCCGAGTATCATCATCCATTTCTTGGCTTTCCTGCTTGTCAATCTCTCGCATGCCGTTCAGATAGCCAAGCAAACGGGTTTCTATACGATTGAGTTTTAATTCCCATGATTCAGCGCCAGAGCAAAGCACATCCAAATCGCCAGACTGTTTTAAGTTAGCGATCTTCGTTTGTGTTTTGTCAAACACGGGTTCGTACGCAACACCTTCCAATTCAGATATAAGGGCGTGATACAGATCGGCAACGAGTGGAGAAAAGCGACTGCTGTTTTCTCTGGCCGCTGTCAATGCCGCGTTTCTTTTTTGTTCTTTTTGTTCAGGCGATAGAGGTGTCTTTGCAATTACTGACATATTCTCAAACAACTCAAAAAAACTCGCAAACGGTTTATTGCGCAATGCGGCTCGAAATGCTTGCAGCGCATCAAGTTCGGCGAGCGCGCGGGAAGCGACTTCATACGTATTTGTCTCAAGCGCTTCACGAAATAGTTCACCGGCAGTCAGATGAAGTTGTGCTTCACCGTGCGGTGTTTGTTCAATGGAAGGATGTCCTTCACCATGAGGTTCCATATATTTTTCACCAACGATTTATTACTGCCCACGCATGTCCTTTGCGCTGATCTCTTGAAAGAATATGTGTATGCCATGCATAGCGCCGCCGACGGCCGCGACGCTCGTGGCTTTGGACAATACCGCGATAGCTGGAATAGTTTCGGAGTGAAACAAGACGCTGCGCTCGCCTCCAGTTTCGGCGATTTAATTGACGGCGATACGGGTAAATATAAACACCAAGAAAGTGTATTCCCTGCCGCGCTGGAACTATCCTATCATGCCGATTGTTAATTTCAAGTCGAAGCGCAGATAACAAAAACGTACATACATGTGCGCGGAGGCGTGTTATTTCTTCAAATGTTGGCGCAAGAATGATAAAATCATCACCATAACGAACGTAATACTTTGCTCGAATATGCTGCTTTATATGCCAATCAAGTTCATGCAAGTATATATTTGCAAAAATTTGCGAAGTGAGATTGCCAATCGGAATGCCGCGGGGTTCTTTACTCTCTCTCTCTCTCTCTCGTGCGTGTGGCTTTGGGTCCGGAGCATGTGCAATGATACGGGAAAACAATTCAAGTGCCTTTGTGTCAGAGATCCGCCTTCGCAGACAATTCAAGAGAATCACGCGCTCAATATGATCAAAAAACTTTGTAATATCAGCGCGCCAGACAAACCAGTCTGGATGGTTGCGAAGGAATGATTGCGCCCGAGCAATTGCACCGGTAACGCCTTTTCCTTTCCGGCACGACCATGCGTCATAGACAAAGCGTCGATCAAAAATCGTCACAAGGTGTTCATAGAGCAGACGATGCACCACCCGATCACGGATCTGCGTGACCGCAATGGTGCGGCGCTTGGTGTCAGTAACTTCAAAAGAGCGGTAGGGCCCTGGCTGATAGATTCCTCGGATAAGATCGCCATGGAGACGGAAAAGATTCTCTTCAAGACGGTATTCAAACCGCGTAATTTCATTGCTGCGCTTTTTTCCTTTGCGGAACAGAAACCAGCTACGCCATATATTCTCTAAACCTAAATCTATGGAGTCACTACCAATCATATTACGAACGTACGACGTCTATAAATCAATTGTGGAAATATCCGCGCACTGCGAAAAACGTGGTGATATCACATGTCCGTACACAACCCAGCCACAGCCGAATCATGACGCAAAGGGGGGTGTTCGCGGTTTTTTATGCGATACTCACGCGGGGGAATCTCTCGTTTCATAAAATGGATCGAAACACGCTCTTCCTTGATTTTCAGAAGAGATGACGCGTTGCTTTTTCGATCTCATCTGCTCCGGCAGCTCGTTCCGAGACGAGTTACTCTTCGCCGGCAGTGTACTGCGTACGATAACGTGCGTAGGAGAAACCAAAATCAAGAAGAAAAAACCCCAATGGTAAAATCTCAAAGTTCAAATCAGGATTCCCCCACCACGGGCCGGCCGCCGCAGCCGGCACCGCGGCCGCCAGGAACGCCCCAACCCAAGAACGCCCGGCGGAAATCACGACGCCAGCACAAATCCGGCACCCTGCCCTTTGTTCCGCTCTCTGGAAAGTATGCAGCCATCAGATAATTAATTGAGCCGTTGCCGCCAAAATCATGGATCACTTGGTTTGTATCCTGTAAGAACTCGATTGCATCCAAGAGTCCTTCTTCTGGTA
>JACQWH010000039.1 GCA_016209345.1 Candidatus Uhrbacteria bacterium | reverse complement strand
GGTGGTAGGGGCGCAGCACACACACCATTCACACATCGATTCGAAGAACATTCATATTGTTGTGTGCAGGGTGTTCCTGGAGGATTGTTTTGCGTACACTGTGCGTTGACACATAATCCCGTGGTGCACTGCGTATTGAGCGTACACGCGCCACCGGGAGGAATAGTGCCACCACCTTCTCCACCGCCATCACCTGGTGGCGGTATACACATCCCCCGTGCGGCATTACATACCAGCGGGGACTGACAGTTTGTATTGGTCTGACATACAGGACGGCAGAGCGTCGTATCTTGCGTGTCGCACTTCATCGTTTCCGGACACTGGCCCTGCGCGCCACAGGCAGGCAGCGTACACGTACCGGTACATGTTTGCGTGCTTGCGTTCGTTCCATTATCGCATTGTTCGCCACGACTGAGCTGAATGATACCGTCACCGCAGCGAGCTCCTGCGCCCATTCCGTCATCAGGTGTGTAAGTGGTCGTATCTCGCGCGTTGCTCGCACCAGAATCGCCTTTGCAGTTGTGCGCCTTTATCCGATACCAATATTTGGTTGACGCTACAAGATTTGTATCGATATAGGTTGCCGCTCCCTCGCCAAGCGCGACAATTGGTGAATATGTTGAGCCGTCAGTTGACCGTTCGACAATAAAAGCATGCTCGTTGTTTGAGGCATCGTTCCAGAACAGCTGAATTTGGCTTGCGGAAAGTGCTTGAGCAGATGCAAGCTCCGGTACGCCCGGCACTGATTTAAAACAAATCGTAATCACCCGCGTTCGGGCATCAACCGTATTGGAAAACTCCGATGGCCCAGCAGTGTTGGCAGACGCGACGCGATACCAATAGTGTGTATAGCGCGCGAGACCGCTATCAACATAGGTTGTCGTATTGGGGCCCAGAATCCTCAGCGGCGCAAACGTCGTACCATCGCCGGAACGCTCGAGAATAAATAATGTCTCGTCTGTTGATGCATCGGTCCATGCGAGCGCAATCTCAGCAGCCGTCACGCTAGCTGCCGCAAGGCCGGTGGGAGCCGCCGGTTTTTGTTGCGGCTGCGTCTCTACCGGATTTTGATTCCTCCTGCATATATTGGAGCATATATCATTATTCTCATCATTTCCGTCGTCGCACTGTTCGCCCTCATTTGACTGGATGACGCCGTCACCGCAGTGCGGTGGCGCTATGATAACGCCGAATGCGCGAACCTTGTATCGATAGGTGCCGAGCGGAAGCCCCTGTTCGTTATCACCTGAATCGGTATAAGTAAAAATATTCCCGCCAGTCGAGCCGACAATCGCGGGCTGGGCAGGCCACGTCACCGAATCCTTGAGCCGATATACTTCAAACCCGTCTGCCGTCGCGCCGGAAAGCACCCATCTCAGGGTAATCCGTCCTTCCGAGTCCTTGTCTATTGCCGTAATGCGCGGCTGCGCGTCTGCTATTCCTGCCGCGAAAACACGCCCGAACAATGCGTTGCTCAATGATTCGGCAATCTCTGTCGCACGCGTTGCCATGGATGAAAAGAAATCACTGACAAAAATAAACACTGCGTCAATGGTTCTGCCACGAACGATTCGTGTATCGCCTTGTATGGTATGACCGGCATCTGCAAGCGAGCAGCCCTGCTGGATTGCTCGGTTGCGGCGCGAACAATCTGCGCCGTCGACGCATACCGCGCCCGTCCCGGTACACCGCGTTCCTGCACCACTGCACAGCGAATCATGCCCGCTGCATCGCGCGCCGTTCGTGCATATCGAATTGGGGGCCGTGCATATTTCACCGCTGCCGGTACACACGACACCACCGGTATCAACACACTTCCCGATCGTATTCTCGCTTGATGCCGATTTCACATCCTTCCCGACAACAAGGGCGTACTTTTGCTGACGCGAAAGAAGCGATGAGGGGCTGAAACGCGCGACGGTCTTTGCCGCATTGCCCTCACCCATGGTCTGGAATTCAAACGTTCCTTTGACGACGGGGTTGAGAGTGACATTCTTTCTCACCGACTCCTGGTCAACCATCTGATTGAACGTGACAGAAAATACCGAATTCTGGCGAATAGCTCTTCCTTGCGGTTCTATTTTTTCAACTGAAAGACATCGCGGCTGTTGCGCGCACTGGCCCGCGACGCATCGCAGTGTCGAGCACTCGTCGCCGCCCGCGCATGCCTCGCCAAGTTTTTTTGTGCCTGGCGCGCAGACCCCCTGCACGCACCGATTCGACTGGCACTCTGTGACGTCCTTACATGATTCTCCGATTGCTTTGAGTGTCGGGGAACATATGCCATTGATGCAAAGCCCGCCAACGGTACACTGCTGGTCAAACGAGCATGCCTGGCCTAGTGCCGCTGTTCCCTGAATACATCTTCCATCTGCGCCGCATGCGAGGGAAAAACATTCTGCGTTTTGCTTGCATGACGCGCCAAGTCCTTTTAAAAATCCTGTAGAGAAGCTCCATGAATAGGTGCACTGCGCCACTGTCGTCTGCTCGCATGCGCCAAGCGGACGGCATGATCCGTCCGAACAGCAACTATTCCCCGCACCGCATTGATTTGCTCGACATGCCCCTTGCGTAAAAAGAGCGGGATTCGTAAGCGTATTGTCGGAGCGCACGACACGAACAGTGCTTTGCGACCCGGAAAATGACGGCGTCGAGGCAAGAACAATCTCACGATCATGCCATCCATTTTCCGCGACCTGGACCTCAACGGTTCCAAACGTCACGCGCCCCTTTGCAGTACCGAATTGCTCGCCGAAAATCCGCATGGCAATGCCCGATGGGCCGTTATCCGGCGTGAGCGCGCAAATTCCCGGGGGCGCCACGCCCGCCGTCACGGTGAAATCCAGTTCCTTTATCAGAGTACCGTCCGCCCTCTTTATCTTTATTTTATTGAGTCCTGTTTTGGTGTCTTGAGGAACCTTTATAATGATAGACGCATCGCGCCACCATACCTGTTGGCATGCTTGGGGAAACTGCGTATCCGCCAGTGCTTCCTTTCCGCTTTGCACAAAGCTGACAGTGCCGGGCACTGTCCCCAATGCACGGCCCATAAGCGTCACGTATTGGCCGCGCCCTCCCGACTGCGGAACGCTGCGCGCAATCTCACCGGAAACGCTCGATGATGTTCCCGTACTTTGCTGAGCATACGTTTGCGAAAAAAATGCGGACGCAACAAACAGCACCGCACATACGCAGAGGAAAACCGCTGACCTTTTCAATGAAATGGCAAAAATAGTCATGGCTTTTCCAGTGAATAAGAAACACCGGGTCCGTTGCACGGATTGTAGCAATTCTGGTAGATATCCGTGACCGGCGACTTCACAACAGTCGTATAGGTTGACTGCGCCTTGAACGGCTCATGATTGAGGCGCGCGCGCGTCTGGCGATCGGCAAACAGATGCGAAGAGGATACCCAATAATTCAGTTCCTGCGTAAATCCTATGGACGATACGGTCAGCGATGTCAAATCCATTAATTTTGAAAAAAGTACGTCAACCGGCGCATTCACGTTTACGCCCGCGCCGTCGCGGCCCGGCTGAATGGATACGATTGTCGGCGCTGTTGTTTCCTTTTCCGATGAGCTCGTAAAATTCCAATAAAAATCATCCTTTTCCGCGCCGTCGCTCTTTCCGTTGCGCGCGGCGCCGTTCACGCCGCCTCCGTCAAGCGAGTTGCCGGCCGCGTCAACAATACCGGCATAGGGAAACGCCGCCTTGTTCGGATTGTCCTGCGCGGATGATTGTCCCTTCAGGGGCGCGGCCTTCAACCGGACGGTAAATTGGCTCTTTGCCGGCAGGCAAAATACGGGCGAACCGCATTGGTTGACACCGCATGCTTTGGAAGTAACATAGGTAATCGTTCGATAGCCGTTTCCAACGCTCCATGTTCCCGCGACAGCCGTCAACGATCCGGGCAGACCCGAAGATACGTCCATGTATTGGGAGCCAACCACAAAGGGATCGATTGGCTCGCTGAATGTCACCTGAACAATGGCGTTTATCGGACTGACCGATTGCGCGCCGGGAAGATATGATTCCACTGTCGGCGGTGTCGTGTCAATGAGGCCGGATACTTCAAACTGCCATACATATCCGCTGTCAGACGTGCCGAACAGCGGCGTGCCGTCCTTTTTTTTCAGCGCATCGGTCAGCGCGATCGTATATGAAATTTTCTTGTCCGCCTCGCCCAGCAATGTTGACGGAACGATTTTCACCGTCAATCCATCAACGCTCAGCACTCCGGTAGAACGGATAACGCCGTAGTCGCCGAATGCGCCCGCAACAGTTCTACGAATAATGATACTCTCCTTTTTTATCCCGTTTGCAGAATCGAGAATACTATCTTTGTCGATAGCGTCCGCAAATGTGATGAGGATACTGGCATCCCGCGGAACATTCTGTTCGTTGCGCGCAGGGTAGTGATCTTTTACCTTTGACGTTGCAATACTCATCCCGCCCCCCAAGTACGGCGTCGGGGGCTTTTCACCGTCCGTGCCGCTCGGTCTTCCATATCCGCCCGCAATCACGACGTAGACGACAGTCAAAATGATTACAAGCAACACGCTTGCGCCAAAAGCGATGCCGCCATAGAACATCATCCGTTTTGCATGCGGCCCCTCTTCAAGGTCTTCAGGGTCTGCCTGACGATACAAAACAAACCCATAGACAAGAAAGCCAAGCGCGCCGACGCTGGCAAATATCCAAATAATTTGGAGGATGCGTATGACAACAAGGCGCGTGTCCGGATAGCCGACACCGATAAAAGACGCGAAAGCACCGACACCCTCCGCAAATACCGCTGCGGGGAGCATCAGCGCTCCGACACATAGAATACTGATGAGTGATCGCATCACGCGCATGGGGAACGAGTGATTAAAGCTTCATAAGCGCTTTCGTACCGGGAAACTTATTGTCTTTCAGCTTCCCTGTTTTTCTCAAGAATTCCTTTTTCCCCTCAATCGTCAATCGGCGCATTGCCGTTTTCTTTTTCTTGCTGGCGCTCTGCACCGGGGCATAAAACCTTTTTTTTCGGACTTCCAGGAGTTTTCCGCTTTGCTGTACATTTTTAGAAAACCGCCTCAGTAAACTCTCGTATGATTCTTTTTGCTTTCTTCGCACTTCTGGCATTCGTATTCACCTCTCTTTCTACTAAGTGTTAGGGGTTAGGGGTTGGAAATATCTCCATTCTCAACAATCAGCTTCCTGTGCAGAATCTTCATGAGCTTTTTTCGATCCACAACCTCTTGCTCTCCCCCTTCCATATTACGAATAATGATCGTACCGTCAATAAGCTCTTGCTGACCAAGTATCAAGGAGAGTTTGACGCCCATCTTGTTTGCCAGCTCAAGCTGGGCTTTCAGGCTGTCTTTTGTAAAACTCTCTGCAACTGAAAAACCGTCTGCAATAAGATCCTCAAAAAGCAGCATTGCTTTTCGTTTTGCCTGCTCTCCAAGCTGAGCGACAAAAATATCAATCGGTTTTCTGGGCGGTACGCAGCGAACTCCGCCGGCCGCCTCACGCGCTTTCATCGCAAGAATAATACGCTCAATGCCTAGCGCAAATCCACTGGCTGGCGTACTCACGCCACCGAACATTTCAATAAGATTATCATAGCGCCCCCCGCCCCCAAGCGCAATAGGCGCCGCTTTTTTTTCATCATCGTCCCCTTCGGGCGACTCCTCTTTGAGTGCGTAAAATTCAAACACGGTCCGCGTATAGTAATCAATACCCCGAACAAGATGCGGATTGTGCTGGTAGGGAATGTCAAGCTCATCAAGAAAATCAACAACGCCCATAAAATGGCTTTGGCATGACTCACACAGCGAGTCGACGATATGCGGCGCTTTTGCCTTCAGCTCCTGGCACGTGTCATTCTTGCAGTCCAGGATGCGCAGCGGATTTTTTGTCAAACGACGTTTGCAATCCTCGCACAATACCGACCGCTTGCTCCGATAGTATTCGATAAGCTGCTCTTTAAAAACGCTGCGGCATGCGAGACATCCGATACTGTTCACATGCAGCTGCGGCATCAGGCCGACTGTTTTTAAAAATTTATAGGCAAGAAACATGAGCTGCGCGTCTGCCGCGGGCTTGCCCTCCCCGATAATCTCGCAGCTAAACTGATTATGCTGGCGGTATCGCCCTTCCTGGGGCTTGTCGTGGCGGAATACCGGACCGACCGCGTAGAGTTTCACGGGTTGCGGCCATACGTTCATGCCGTGTTCCAAGTACGCACGCGCAACACCGGCGGTAAACTCCGGACGCAGCGCAAGATTTTGTCCGCCCTGGTCAATGAACGCGTACATCTCCTTTTCGACAATATCGGTCAGCTTTCCGAGCCCGTGCGTAAACAGCGCCGCACTTTCGACAACCGGCGTATCAATCCGATCAAAACTATACAGCGACGCGATGCTGCGCGCGGTGTCACGAATATATTCCCAGTAGCACTGATCACCGGGTAAAATATCCTTCATGCCCTTCACGAGCTGCGGGCGCTCTTTCATCTTTGGCAGCTCAATGGGCGGCATATCTGGTTTTTGATCTTCTTTTTTCTTGCGAGGCATATAATTAATAGGTTGGGGCTTTAAATAGTTCGAGCCGCTCTATGGGCCATCCGCGAAAGAACACGCGCCCGGTAATCTGGTTTGCTTTCAGGGGTCCGAAAATTTCCGAATCGAAGCTTACCGGCCTGTTATCGCCAAGAACAAAATACTCATCGCTTGCAAGGGTCTCGTCAATCGTCTGGTCGCGCAGGAGATATGGATTGTATGCGTCTTCCTTCAATGCGCGTCCATCGGGATATTCCGCGCTGTAAATCGCAATCTGTCTGTTTTGGATTACAACGCGTTCGCTTGGCATGCCGATAATACGTTTGATAAGGTATTTCCGCTCGGCTGCGGGAAAACGAAAAACGATTGCTTCTCCCCGCTCATAGGGCTTGAAATGCGGAGATAGTTTATCGACGATCAAGTATTCATTCTCATAAAAATTCGGCTCCATCGACGCGCCCTTTACATAGAAGGGCTGAATGAGAAAAAGCCGAATCGGCAAAATGACCGCAACCGCCAGGATAAATACCTTTATAATCTCGGCGAGCGTTTCGCGCAATTCTTCCTTACGAGCTGCCGGCCGTTCCGGCGATACACCGATATTCTTGGGGATAAATTCATTCAGCGGCTGATTTTTCATTGGGCATACCCTGTAGAGACCTTTTGCAGAGGGCTCTATCAATAAATAACAATGGCAGACAAACGGTTGTCCCCAGTTAGTGATATTATAACATGTTTTTGACAAAAAAGATAGGGGCGGGGGTTTTTGCCGCCTATTCAGCCAACCACGGCTCTGCCAAAGCAATCTTCTTCTTTTCACAATCAATTTCCGTCTTCACTCCAAGCGGCAAGACCAGCTGCGGATCGGTATGCCCGACATCAATGTTCGCGACGATTGGCATATCCGGCCGGCCAAATTCATTTGCAACAACTGAGACAATTTTCTCCTCTAACTCTTTTTTTTCCTCATCGGAGTAATCCCGAGCGCGGCCGAACATAAAACCGCTGATAGTGTCGTACACGCCCAGCATCACGTAATTCCTCAATGCATGGTCAATGAAGTGAATAGGCGGCTTTTCCTCTGATGTTTCGAGAAAAAATATCTTGCCTTTCCAAAAATCCTGCGCCGGCCAAAAATCAGTCGCTTTCATCATCTCCAGCACCTCTATACATCCGCCAAACAATTCACCGCAAACGGTGCCGTGCCCTTGCAGCCAATGCCATCCGTCATCCGACTTTATCGGATGAACCTTACCCACAGTGTCTTTGGTTGCCCAGTCAGGATACCCATCACAATAATTCTTGTACGGCTCATACTCATATCGTTCTTTTGGTTCAAAAAGCATTTCCCTTACGTGGGATGTAAAACGTGCCGGCAAACTACCCATTTGCGAGAACCCCACCATTATTGAAGGGCCGTGGAACGTAATGAGCCCCTGCATATTTGCAAAGACATGCAGGGTAGACGTGTCGGAAAAGCCCATCAGGATTTTTGGATGTTCGACGATAGTTTTCTTATCCAAAAACGGGAGTATGCGAACGGAATCGTCACCGCCGATTGAAGTGAATATCGCTTTAACGTCACTGTCGGCAAAAGCATCGTTTATATCCTTTGCGCGAACATGCGGATTGGCACGCAAAAATGCGGCGTCCATTCTCGCGGTTGGAAATTCTTTTATGGTCAAGCCCCATTCCCGTAACACCGTAAGGCCATTTTCATAAATATGCGGAAACACGCTTGGCCCGCCCCAAGACGGAGACACAATCGCAACGGTATCGCCCCGGTTTAATTTTTTTGGCTTTATGTAGTGCATACTCATTTATTATACACTTCAGACGAACCTCTTTCAAGGAGGAGATGGCCTCCCATCTGGCCGTTTCAAAAAAATGTGTCATCAACAAATCAAACGGCTTCGGCCCTAATACTATCGGCTTCTTTCTGCAAGAGAAAATCTTGGAAGAGTCCTTTTTGATTTGCGAGACCGTCATACGTTCCTTCTTGTACAATTCTGCCTCGCTCGAAAACAAAAATTCTGTCAGTGTTTTTGAGCGTTGTCAGTCGATGAGCAATTGTTATCATTGTTTTATCTGCGAACAATTGCTCAATATTTCGTTGGATTTTTATTTCGTTGGCATTGTCGAGCGCAGAAGTCGCCTCATCAAATATCAACAGTTCCGGCGACTTGAGTATCAGTCGTGCAATCGCCAATCGTTGTTTTTGTCCACCGCTTAAATTATTTCCGTTCTCGGCGACTCTGCCCGACAATCCTCCGAGCGCGTTTTGTATCTCGTCATATACATTCGCCAGTTTTGTCGCTCTGATAACTTCATCATCAGCGATATTTTCGCGCTCACAACCATAGACAATAGTATCTCGTATCGAACCCGAAAATATGTGCGTCTTTTGCGGCACATACGCGATACGATCTGCAATTTCTTTTCTGTCCATCATGTCCAATTCTTTACCAAAAATCTCTACCGTGCCGGAGTAGCCGTGCACAAGCCGCAATAGAATTTTTATGAGCGTGGATTTGCCGCAACCGGACGCACCGGCTATTCCGATTTTCTCCCCATTTTTGATAACGAAATTGATGTCTTGCAAAACCGGCGAATTTCCGTATTTGAACGACAACTTGCTTATCTCTACTGCATTGGCGCCGTTTGATGTTTCTTCTTTTTTGCTCTGTGCTTGGAAAGAAATATCTCGCGGCTGGTTGAGTAGGTCGTAGAGATCATTTACTCTAATCGAGCTTTCGTGTGCCTCGTCGAGTATCCGATGAATCTCACGCAAAGGTCCCGTTATGCTCAAAAACAAAATGGAGTAAACAAGAATATCACCTTTCGTTATTGTCCCTTGAGCCGCAAGAAAAATCGAAAGAGAAATTACGAGAACATAGAAAAGCCCCTCATTGAGATATTTTCCTGAATCAAACAACGCCATGAAAACATGATGTCTGATTTCTTTTTTCCGCATTCCCTCGGCAACCTCTTCGACTTTCGCCACTTCTTTATTTTCAGTGTTCAGCGCGCGCACTGCTTCAATGCCGCCTAACATTTCAACAACCGTGCCGTCTATTTTTTCTTTCCCGCGCAATAGCGCGACTCGTATTCCTTTTTGCGACGAAACTTGCCAGACAATGAGAAAAAGTCCTACGGGAATTACCAAAATCATTACACCGGCAAGAAGCGGTTTTTGAGTAAGCGCGATTGCAATAGCGGCTAGCGCACTGAAGAAAACCGGAAAGAAGTCGAGAAATCCGAGTTTGATGATTTTTATCATTCCTTGAATTGATCTAAACATCTTGCCGTGGAGCGACCCGATTTGCTGCTGGTTTATATTCGCAATATCGGTTTTGAGCAAATGCTCAATAACAGTTACCGTCTGCTTCTTGTCGGTTTGTGTCGCCACATTTTCAACAAAATACTTTCGCACGACGGTCAGAGCTTCGCGTACAAGAATGATGCCGATTATCAAACCGATAAAAGGAATGGCAATACTCAAATCAAAATGTTCTGCCCCGACAAGTTTATCCACCAAACGCCCCAAGATAACGGCAGGTAGGTTGGTGAGAACTCCCGTAATGAGCATGAGCAAAGACGCGAAAACCAAAGCGGTTTTCTCGGGCTTTTCCATAAGCCGCAACGTGCGCCTAAACCCGTATAATATTTCAGAAAATTCTTTATTCATAGGTTTCCACACTGTGAGGATTTTTTGCGGTGAACGGCAAGGAGATTGTCGGAATCATGGGCTTATTCGTTATGCTGTTGTGTAAGGGTCAGCAAGGAGCCAGCGCTGGAGAGGGATGTACTGAATCGTGAGTCCGTCATGTACCTCTTCACCCTCTTGCTCTTCAGTAATAATCAATCCGCGAGTAAGCTTAAATTCAGCCAGTGCTTTGGTAAGCGATGAGCGTTCCCGCTTCTTTGTTTGTTCGTCGTTGATATTCCAACAGACCTGGATGAGTTCTGTCACGTCGGGACCGTCCTTGACGAGGAAATCTACTTCTCTGTGGTAGGGATCCTTCCAATAATATAGCTCTGCACCGATACGGTTTGAGAGCCGTCTCTTTAATTCAATAAATACGATGGTTTCAGCAATCCTTCCCCTGTTACCGCTGAATCGGAATCCCACACTGTTCGCAATGCCCGAATCTATCGCGTAGACCTTGCGCGGACTTTTTTCCTGCTCTCGCACTTTATAGGAAAAACGTTTGAGAAAAAAAAGAAGATATGCCGATTCAAAATATCCTGAAAATTTTTCAACGGTATCTGCAGAGAGACCAATTGACCGCCCGGTTCGCGCGAACGTTATGAGCGATCCGCTATTGCTTAAATAAAATTTTGCCAAACTTTTCAAATGCTCCGGCTTGCGAATACGATACCGACGAATAAGATCTTTTGTGAGAATGTCGTCGAAATACGTAAGGAGGAGTTTTTGCTTTTCACGCTCCATGGCGACTTTTGGAAAAGCTCCGTACTCACTATACTCATACAAGAGTGGCCCGTAATCCTTCTGTGCCAAGGTACCGTCATGCGACACGCCTTTAAAGGCGAGGAATTCCCGAAACGAAAGCGGCAGTACAACCATATCAATATGTCTGCCGGTAAGGAGCGTTCCCAATTCAGCGCTCAAGAGCCGAGCATTCGACCCGGTAACAGTTAACGTCGCACTATCGAGTTCGTGACGCATACGCACCCACTTTTCCCATTGCGCAACCTCCTGTATCTCGTCGAGAAATACAAACAAGCGACCCTCGGGGCGCATTCGCTCCATAAATACTTCAAAAATTTGCTCAAGCAGTGAAACGCTTAACGCAACAAATCGCGGATCTTCAAAATTGGCTATCAATATCTGATTTTTCCGAATTCCACGGCATACAAGTTCATCTGCAATTTGGCGCATAAGGTATGACTTTCCACTGCGCCTTGCTCCGGTAATAACAATAACACTCCCCTGATCAAGTAGGTTCCGTGCCTTTGCCAAATACTGCTCTCTTTTGATGCCTATGGGAAGATCTTGACTCCACGCGTTCCAGTCGTTCAGCACTCGAAAAAGCTCATTTTTATCCATTTTCTTATCCATAATCGATAAAATTATATAATCCTACCTATTATAGAGAATATACTAGCTAAAATTATTGTCAAGCATGATCGAAAGGGGGCTCCTGATCCTTTTTCGTGTATTTTCATCCTATCTCCGCCACGAGAAGTTCTACTCGTTTTTTTATCTCATCCCGAACCATCTGTTTGAATCCATATGATTTGCCTTTCGTGTCGGGAATATCCCAGTATTCTGTCTTTGACGAAACGTCTTTGAGATAATCGGGATGCGTACTCGGCGCCGTAATAACGATAACTCTGTCTGCCCCTTCAACCATCTTTTTTGTGAGTTGCTTTCTTGTTTTCTTTGACATTTTAATGCCGACTTCTCCCATCACCTGTTTTACTCTTTCTTTCACCTCGTTTCCACGCACCTCTTTCCTAACTACCGTACCGGCACTTGCTGCAATATGTTTCCTGCTCAAGAAATTAAAAAATGCTTCGGCCATTTGGCTGCGGCTCATATTCCCTTCGCAGATAAAAAGAATTTTCATAATGTTGCGACTATGTGTAGCATCAAGAAATGACAAGAAATGGGGTCGGCCACCATTTATTCCGGCGGGAGGCCAAAATTTTTTCGCCGCTAATCATCTCAATACTGATAAAATCAACTCCTTATTCTCAACTGCAAACTTGATTCTTTGCCAGTGCTTTTTTGTGTCTCCGTATGGAATATACATGAGCGCAAAGAAAAGGCCGGCGTCAAAGATTAACGTTTTTTCCTTATCCGGTAAATTTCTTTGAGCAAAGTAGGCATTGTAAAATGCGCTGGCCCTTTCTTTTTCAAATTCCAATTCATGGGTTACAAAATGACAGATGAGGGGAAATCCTAAATCAAGAATTGTTGTGCCAATGCCAGCGTCGTCCCAATCGGTGAGCACGATAACGCCATCTTTTCTCTGTACCGCATTGTGCGGCCCAATGTCGGTATGAATAAGGGAAGTTGACAGACCAAAAAAATTGGGCAACGACTCGACAAGTGCCATGTATTCTTTTGCAAAAGAAAGTTTTGTCGCTATTTCTGCAAACTTTAGCATTTCCGATTCTACGGTGAACAGAGTTTTATAAGGATAATCTGATATATCATGGAGCTTAGCCGCTATCTCACCAAGTCGCGCCCAATTTTCCGGTGTTCGCTCCGGTGCATTCCCATCAATACGCTCCATGACATAGACAAACGTGTCATCAAGATTCTGATAATTTTTCCCCTCTCTCGTTTTCAATACTGTGGGAATATTTTGAAAACTTTTTGCCTTTAAAAAATCAAAAACAAATGTATCAAGTTTTATCTTCTCTTC
>JACQWH010000001.1 GCA_016209345.1 Candidatus Uhrbacteria bacterium | reverse complement strand
CTCTATAAACACCGCAATATTAATTCATTGCGAATTTTAAACACAATTTATCAACACTTTTCGAAGATACTCGAAATGAAATAATTTGTCAATGGTCCGCAGGGCTATGTCAACGGGGGTTGACATTCCGCGAGGTGGGGGGCAGAATTGGTGAGTTCGCGCGGAAAGGAATGCTATGGGAATAAAAAAAATCGCCGCGGAGTTGGCAATTGCAATTCATGCAATTCAGCTTTTAGGGAAAAACCCGAAAACAGAGCGATACGTTTTGTATCGCCAAATAAACGTGCTTGCGCACGAACTCGCGCTCCTTTCGGCGCGCGAGATGGACCTTGCCGGAGAGGAGGATCCAGTGGGGGTAGCAAAGCTCCGAAAGGATCAACGTTACCCCCACTGTTAGTCGCGAACAACCAAGAAGGGCGGATCGCCATCGTGCATCCGCCCTTCAACACTTTTTACTCAACTTTTTCTATTCGTATATTCGTATAAATTCGTAATTCGTAGGAGTCACACCACCTCTTCCAAAAAACACTCTTTGGTTAGAGAATCAATGGTTCAATAGTATCTCGACTCACCAGAGTAGCCAATGTCGAAGGAAATGCATTGTGCCACGCGCGCGTTCTCATGGAACCGCCGCTCCATTTGCACTCAAATGCCGCGAGGCCGTTCTTTGACTCTTCCACAAAATCAATTTCACTTCCGTCTTTTGTTCGCCAGAAATGGGGTCGAATCTCCTGCTGTTCTCGTTGGTAAACCTTTAACCGCTCCGCAATAAAAAAATTCTCGAACAACGCACCTGTATCGTGTCGAGTATCAAGCGGGCTGAACGAATCAATAAGAGCATTCCGAATACCGGTATCAAAAAAATAGATTTTTTCAAAGCGCGTAATCTCGTTGCGCTTATTCTTTCCAAGCGGTGGTACTCGAAACAGGATAAACGCCTGTTCCAACATGCGCACATAGCTCATGACCGTTTGCCTGCTTATTTCTAATTTTTGCGCAATCTCATTGTATGAGACCTCCTGTCCTATTTGATATGCGAGAAGTTGCGCCAATTTCTCAACCACCAGGGGCTTGCGCATTTTTTCCACGCGCAGGACGTCTTTAAAAAGATAATCCCGTGCGAGTTGGCGCACCTCCTGTTCAGGATCTGCCGCCGCAATAACGGCAGGATACATACCAAACCGAATTCGAAACTCCATCATACGCAATGCTTCACGCGCCCCGATTGTTTGTGCGTACTCCGCATAAGAAATAGGGTAGAGCGTAAAGGGAATAGTGCGTCCGGTAAGCGGCTCTGCCGCGCTATCGGCAAGTTCAAATGAAGAAGAGCCGGTGGCAACGATGGTTACCTCGGGATGTGTGTCATGCAATAGTTTTAGCGCCAAGCCAATGCGGGGGACTCTCTGCGCCTCATCAAGAACAATCGTGCGTGCGCCACGGATAAAGGCCTTCATCTCCGTAGAGGTTTTGTCGGTAAATGCCGCCTTGACGTCTGGCTCATCACAAGAAAGATACGCGCTGTTTGAAACGCTTTTTAGTATATCTTTGACAAGCGTTGTTTTTCCAACCTGCCGCGCGCCATAGATAATGATGACCTTTTTAGAAGAAAGTGCCCTCACGATATGCTTCTTTATATCCCTTTTTATCATCATATTTTCTATTCTATGCCCTTAATCATAACTATACATGCAATTATACGCTTTATTAGAAGCACTGTCAAGAGGCGCACTTGACATTCCGTGAGGGGGGGCAGAATGGATGTGTTCGCGCAGAAAGGAAACTATGGACGCCAAAACCATGAAGAGAATCACGCATGACTTGTTCCGCGTGATTGGCGGGATGGAGGGTTTCTCCAACAATGCGGGAAACTGGTACAGGGCGTGTCTCGAGGTGAAGGCCCTCGCAACCGCTCTCGTGGTCAGCGCCGAGAACGGGATGGACGATGCACGGCGGGAGGATCCGGCGGAGATCGAAAGGATATTAAGGGCACGGATTTATAACCCACACCGTTAGACGCGAACAACCAAGAGGGGCGGGCCGCCATCGTGCACCCGCCCTACAAAACTTTTCACTCAACTTTTCCTATTCGTATATCCCACATTCAACCAGCAAGTGCAACACGTTCAGCTCGCATTGCCTCCGCAGGGGTCTTAAAATTTAAACATTTTCTTGGTCGGTTATTAAGCCACCGTTCAATCGTTCGAACAGTCTTACT
>JACQWH010000037.1 GCA_016209345.1 Candidatus Uhrbacteria bacterium | reverse complement strand
CTCAACGCCTACCAGAAAGTACTGCAAAAAAAATCCTTCAAGAAAGATTATGAAATAAAAATCACCACCCTGTCCGTCGCCGACCGGATAAAATACGTGTTGGAAATCCTGAACGCTTCCGAAAGCGCGACTTTCGAGTCCCTGTTCACGGCGATCAATACAAGACAGGAAATCATCGTCCTGTTCCTGGCAATTTTGGAATTGATGCGCCTGCGTCTGGTCCGCGTCCATCAGGCCGGACCGTTCGACGCCATCCGTATCTACAAGAACGCCGACAAGGAAGAGCAGGAAGACGCGCTGAAAAATTTCGAGGAACCCGAAAAGGCGCCGGAATTTCTACAAGACCCGGAAGAGGTTTGAGAACGTTGAACTGTAATGAAAACGATGAGCGTCAAAATGGAGAAGCGCCGTTCAGAAGGGGTCTCGGCTGTCTCGGTCCGCGATAAAAAGATTTTCAGGCTGGGAGAGCTTTTTTGCGGCCCCGGCGGGCTGGCTCTGGGGGCCAGGAATGCCAAGGCGGAAAAAAACGGCGCTCTATATGCCATTGAGCATGAATGGGCCACCGATTACGATAAGGATTCATGCGAAACGTATGCGCGCAATATATCGCCCGGCAGGCCGGAGACGGTTGTGTGCCAAAATATCCGCTCCCTGAATTTGGAATCCTTGCCTCCCATTGACGCTTTTGCATATGGGTTCCCTTGCAACGATTTCAGCATCGTAGGGGAAAAAAAAGGATTCAATGGCGCGTTTGGCCCTTTATATGAGTATGGGGTCAAAGTTTTAAATCGTTTCAGGCCTGAATTCTTCGTGGCCGAAAACGTCGGGGGGATCACGAGCGCCAACGACGGCATCGCTTTTGAGAAGATACTCGACGATTTGGAAAACAGCGGCAACGGCTATCGCCTCACGGCCCACCTTTACAAATTCGAGGAATACGGCATCCCGCAGACGCGGCATAGAATAATCATCGTCGGCATGGATAAAAAAACCGGATTGGTTTTCAGGGTTCCAAAACCAGCCACTCCCCATAAACCGGTTACGGTCCGGGAAGCGTTGGAGAATCCTCCCATCCCGCCGTCCACTCCAAACCAGGAGTTGACCAGCCAATCCCAGAAAGTCATAGAGAGATTGAAAAGCATCCGGCCGGGCGAGAATGCGTGGAATGCGGACCTGCCCGATCATCTCAAATTGAATGTCAAGGGAGCGAAATTAAGTCAAATTTATAAACGGCTCGATCCGGACAAGCCTGCTTATACGATCACGGGAAGCGGGGGAGGAGGAACGCATGGATATCATTGGAGCGAGCCCCGCGCGCTGACGAATCGGGAAAGGGCGCGCATTCAGACCTTCCCCGATAATTTTGTTTTCCATGGATCAAAGGAAAGCGTCAGAAAACAAATGGGGATGGCCGTGCCGCCCAAAATGTCCGAGATCATTTTTACCGCCGTATTGAAAACTTTCGCCGGTATCGAGTATCCAAGCGTTTCCCCGTCTTGGAAACCGCAGTTGAGTTTATTTTAAAGAAAGAATGTATATAAATACGTTAAAAGACAAACTGAAACTTGGCGATCAAGAGCTGGAATTGATCTTCGATAAGGCTATCGCGGGCGGCGAGGCCCGCGATAAAGAAGAAATCGAAAAGTGGGCGCGCGACAGGTTTTTGCCGAATTGCGTGATCATAAGCAAGGAAGAATATGCCCGCATGTGCGTGAGCGCGCTCAAAATAATTCCCCATGTGGCCGCGACCGATTATGGGTCGAGTCGCCAAAGAGACATGGGACAACTGTGGGCCGATATGATACGGGGGTATTTGGGCGAAGCGGCGTTTTTAAAATTTCTGAAAAGCCACTGGAATATAGACGCCGACCTTGGGCATGAAAAAGGTTTTTTGGAGGAGTATTTGCCGATGGATATCCACGAGGTGATATTTCCTGGAAAACCTCCGCGTCCTCCAAATTTGAAGATAAGCGTGAAGGCGACAAAGTGGAACGGTATATGGTTGGACATTCCCGGAGATCAGTTCAATCATTCCGACATTCATTTGCTAGTGAAAGTGGGAGTGGGACGAGATCATTTATTCGCCTTTTTTAAGGAGATCAGCGTTTTTCGAGACAAGGTTTTAAAAATTGGCGAGGAAGTCGGTAGCTTGACGAGACATGAATCCGCCGAGTTGTATGACAGCCTACCGTCGTTCAAGCCCATCCCTGCCTATATTTGCGGCTTTGTTAGAAAAACTGGCGATTATAATAAGTTGCCTTACGCAGGGAAAAAAGGCAGGAAGAACTACACCATTACGGCTTGGAATGGTCCCATACTCTCTGGAGACCTTGAAAAGATTAAAAACAAAGAAGCTGTAGCGGGGAGCGTGAAGTTTTCCGGTATCGGAGAGTTTTCGCACGATCAAGGTTTTCTGTTTAACACGGGGAATTTGCTTTGGAAAAAGACGGATTGGGACGCCGTCGTTAAATCGCTGTAGGAATCGGTTTCGGCCATGCAAGCTCAATATATAGGTCACGTGGTGTTTTACGTCCGCGACTTGGAAAAGTCGCTGGCGTTTTACCGGGACGCGCTCGGCTTCCGGGAAGTGGGGCGGATCTTCGGCGGGCAGGCTGTCGCCTTGACGACCGGCCGGACGCATCACGAAATGCTGTTGATCGAGGTTGGCGACGCGCCGGGGCCTCTCCAGGGCAAACGGATCGGCCTGTATCACGTCGGGATAAAAATTGGAGACTCGCTGGACGAGTTACGGCGCGCGAAAACCGAACTGGAGTCAAAAGGGATTCCGATCGACGGCGTTTCCGATCACGTCGTGTCGCAAAGCGTTTACCTGCGCGACCCGGACGGCAACGAAATCGAGGTTTACGTGGACGCCGATCCGGAGATCTGGAAAAAAGATCCGACAGCGGTTTTAAACGTGAAACCGCTGGTCCTCTGAACGGTCGTTTTCTTTTCTTGTCCTGGAAGCTCAACCTCGCCTTTCGAGGTGCGAATAGGTATGACCTCTGGCCGATGGGAACATTTCCCGCACGACGCCGATTTGGGCGTGCGCGGAACCGGGGCCACCCGGGAAGAGGCTTTCGAACAGGCCGCCCTGGCCCTGACCGCCGTCATTACCGACCTGGAAACGGTGCATCCCTTGGAAGAAGTGGCCATCGCCTGTTCGGCTCCCGACGAGGAGCTTTTGCTCGCGGACTGGCTGAACGCGATCGTCTATGAAATGTCCACGCGGAGGATGCTGTTTTCCCGGTTCGCGGTGACGATCGAGGGCGGCCGGTTGCGGGCCGAAGCTTGGGGCGAGCCGGTGTCCCCCGCCGGCCACCAGCCCGCGGTGGAAGTCAAGGGCGCGACCTATAAGGAGTTGAAGGTCGGCAGGCTGGAGGACGGACGCTGGTTCGCCCAATGCGTGGTCGATGTGTGATTCTCTTAATAAGAGCGCATGACAAAATGAATCCTTTGGTCGACCCTCAAATCATTCCCCTCCCTTTAGGG
>JACQWH010000038.1 GCA_016209345.1 Candidatus Uhrbacteria bacterium | reverse complement strand
GTAAAAACCCGCGTCCCGGCCAAACGGCCCGGCTTTGTTTAGGGGAGCGTTGCATGAAAAAAACCTTCAGGTACCTGCTGGCCATCGAATCCGCCGAGGGCATCATGAGCGTGGCGGAGTTCGGCATGTACGACGACTACAAGAGTTTCGAGGAGGAGTTGGGTAGGCAGGGATTGGCCAGCCGCTTGATCAACGAGAAGGAATTCAAGTCCCCCGATTTTAAAAACGCCAATTACCTGGACTTGAGATGACGCGGGTTTGAGGAAAACTCCCCCCCCGCCAAGACCGGCGGGGACTTCAGGCATTTTACTAGAAGCGGTTTCATAAGTTATTTTTTTTATGGAGTGCAAAGCCTCCCGGCTTTGCGGCAACGCGGGGACGCGTTGCACTCCAAAAGATTATTCATGCTTATGAAACCGTTTCTAACAGGATGCTGAAAAAGTCCCTTTTTGCCCCAAAATGGTCATCCCGGCGCAAGCCGGGATCCAGAAAACCATTGAAAGCGCTGGATTCCGGCTTGCGCCGGAATGACGGTAAAAGAGGATAAAATAGTTTTTCAGCGCCCTGCTAATCATCCACAATTGTATGGACAATGGCCGTAGGGGCGATTTGCGAATCGCCCCCACAGACCGGACTTGCGGACGAATCCTATCGCTCGTCGCGATGCCAAAGTCCCCCTTTAGCAAAGGGTCGGGCAAGCGCCCGAAGGCAATTTGCCCAGCCCGGATTGCCCTTGATGACGCTTGTTCACCCTCTGGGTCAAGCCCGGTGGGGCCAGCGGCTCGCTGGGGGATTTGGAATGTATGCCCCTGGTAAAATCCCCCCAGCCCCCCTTTTCCAAAGGGGGGAATGGATCCGCTCCTGAGCGCCGTATGTCCGCTCTATTATGGACTCCTTTATAAGTTCGGCAACCTAATAGGGCTTATAGTGTTTGGCGACACCCAACCACGCGCTCGTGGCGGCATCCCACGCGTCCATCTGGTATTTGACTACTTGAACGGTCAGACTGCCCCCTATTCTTTTGAAACATTGAACGACCATTTCAGTCAAACCATGATCTGCCCCTAAATGATTAACAATGTAATAATATTCATAGCGGATCTTGACCGTTAGACACCGTATTTTATTAATGTCCGATGATCCGGGAGTGGTTGAGGATGGCGTCAGGACTATTGGCCGGGTGCTTGAGGGATGCTTCAGGCCTGTGCCATAAGTTCCTTGATCGTACGTTATATCTTTAAGCATGGATAATGTCCCCACCGTAGGGAGGGTTTGGCCAGCCAGCCAAGTAAGCAAACTACTACCGGCAGGCTCATTCAACAAGTCGCGGATCACTTTCTCCGCTTTACTGATCACTCTATCCAGGAAATTAGAACTCCTTTTAGTTCCATAGCTCCCACCATGCATAGGCCATGGATTTTCATCGCCACGGATATACACATCAATAATACGGACGTCGTCCGCGCGCGGCAGAGAACCGGTCAACCCGGAAAGTTGCTTAATCGCCTCTCGGATTTGAGAGTTCACCGATCCGTAATCGGGCTGGGTGACGCTTTTACATTCGCTGGTCTTGGCGAACATCCGGTCCGCCTCTCCGGCGGTCACGTCCCCGAACGTTTGGGTAGTCAATGCCCGCGCCTTGCCTAACGTTTTTTGAGCGCGCAAATACTCGTGTTCAAAAGCGCACGCCTGGCCATAGGCTTTGTTGATACCCGTGACAAGCTGTGTTTGAACCTGTGGATCAAGCGTATGGTAAACAGCGAGCAAGTCTTTAAATATCTTTTTCGTCTCTTTGACCCGGTCTTCCAGGTCGTTTATCGATTGCGCCATGAGAAAACGCCCCTCATTTATTTTTGTTGCCAGGCCCCAGCGTCAAAGATAACTCATTGAAAAATTGGATCATACCACAAAACCCAATTTCCCCATAGCAATATACCGCGATAAACCCTAACCGTACTTGATTTTTAAAAACAGGATGATCACCGCCAGGGTGAGGGTGGCCACGTTGGCGGCGATGATGGGTGGAGAACCCAGCAGGAACCCGTAAACCAGCC
>JACQWH010000036.1 GCA_016209345.1 Candidatus Uhrbacteria bacterium | reverse complement strand
GTACTATACCCTTTGTATGGGTGTTGGAAGCCGCGCGGTTTCCAGTCGGGCAGATGTCTGATAGGGACACTCATTACTATTAAGGAGGAACAATGAAAGAGTGGATGTTGGGGATGTTGGGATGGATAATATTTGCACCACTTACTGCATGGTGGTGTTTCTGGGCCCTCTTTTGGAGGTTTAGACCCCCGAAGTGAGGAATCCCTTATCCCGTCGGGAGTAATAATAGACGGGATCAATTTTGAGAATCGATTGCACGTCAAATTTTTAAAGAGACATTATGAATATCACGAGACAGCAATTCAAAAAAATTACGGAGGGATACGGCACGCCGGCGTTTGTGTATGACGAACATACGCTTCGAAAAAATATCGAACGAATTTTTTCCGCCGCCGCAACGCATGGCCTTACCGGTAGAGTGATGCCCTACGTTGCGTATTTTGCCAACTCGAATCCGCATCTTTTCAGTATTGTCACAGATGCGGGCGCGCGCATACTTATACAAACGCCGGAAGAATATTGTCAGTTGAAAAAATTTCACCTTGAAAGAAACGTGTTAGTGTCTCCCTCATTTCTTTCCGATAAGGATATTGATTTTTGGACCAAGCGAGGAATTGAAATAAATCTTGCCAGCATGGAAGAAGTAGAACACTGCAGAGAGCGGTATCCAAAAAAACCGGTGAGTATTCGCATTGATTGCACGAAGGAGGAAAAACAGCGCATGGCCATCAAGCGCTCACAACTTCCCTACCTCAAAAAGATTCTTGCCAAAACACATACGCCGCTACGTTCTTTTCAGGTGTATTCTGGAACAGGCAGCTCGCTTGAAACATTGAAAACGAACGCCGATTTCGTATTTGACATCTACGCGCGCTATTTTCCTCAGGCAAAGGTGCTCAATTTTGGCGGCGGTTTCGGATTTCAATATGATGCTCACGGGCCGGAGGATACCCATTTCGATTGGAACGCGTACTTTGAACACATTGCCAAACGAATCAAAGAAAAGAATATCCCTGATGACATCACTTTTATCGTTGAGCCGGGCCGCGATGTATTTGCCGATGCCGGGTCATTCCTCATTTCTGTCAATCGCATCGTACAGACCGGACATTCAAAACAGATAGCGACAGACGGCTCGTTTGTCTTCATGCCTTCGGCTACAGTGCGTACGCGCCAGCATCGAACCAGATTTTTCAGCGCCCATTTCAGAGAATTGACTGATAGAGATGATTGCGGTTTTATAAGCGGATGCACAACGCTCTCGAGCGACTATGTATTTCCCGGAACAATCGCGCTGCCGAGGAATCTGCAAAAAGGTGACTACCTGCTCATCGAGGATATCGGTGCATACGGAGCGACACAGCATATGGAATTTTTGAACAAGCGGCCCTGTCCTGAGTTTCTCATCCGTCCGGACAGAACGATCACCCTGCTTACGCACAGGGGCTCTGTTATCGATAAAATTCGTTATACGCTTGTAAAACCGCGCATTATATGACATGTTCTCATTTCTCAAAAAACGGCACTATTCTTCCGCTTGACAAGGCCGTTATTCCTTTGCAATCGATCGAATACACATACGGTTTTGGCGTGTACGAAACGATCAGGGTATTGAATGGTGTGCCCTATTTTCTCAAAGATCATTGCGAACGGCTCATCGCGTCTGCAAAGATTATCGAGCTTGAACATGTGTTTACGGCACCATTCATTGAAGAAGCGATTGTTGATCTTGTCGCAACGCTTGGCAAGTCAGCTACTTGCAATCTGAAGGTATTGTTGGTGGGAGCGCCAACAAAAGAGGACGCCCAGCTTTTTATCCTACCGCTTGCACCTCTTTTTCCGGATAAAAAGCTGTATCGTGATGGAGTGCGGACGCTTGTCGCATCGTATGAGCGGCTGTACCCGCAAGCAAAGACGCTGAATATGCTTGTGAGCTATCTTCTGTATCGAAAGGCACGGCGGGAAGGATGTTATGACGCGCTTTTGATGAATCGTGACGGGTGCATTACCGAAGGAACGCGTACAAATTTTTTTGCGATCAGAGACAAGACGCTCTTTACCTCGCCCGACGAAATGGTACTTGCCGGTGTTACGAGAAAAACAGTTCTGCGAGTTGCGCGCCAGAGCGGGTTTTCGATTGAAGAGCGCGCGCTTGATCTGTCTGAAATCAAGAGGTGCGCCGGAGCGTTTGTCACAGGAACAAGTATCGGTATTATGCCCGTTAAAACTATCGACGATTTCTCATTTACGGAAATTCCGCCGACACTTCGCGAACTTATGGCGCAGTATGATGCATTCAAGAAAACATGTCATGGCGTTATGCCAAAAGAATATGAATAGAATCGAGCACACGACACTGTACGATTCGAGCGAGAAGTATTTCGCCGGACCCAACGGCATGAATAACGAAGTGGCGATGTGGTACGTTGCCGGCGGCGTGTTGACCCAAGAGTTGGCAAAGAGGCAGTATCCTCCATTCGGCGGACTGCGAAGCACACGCGGTTTTGACGCGCGAAAAAATATTGAACAAACAATAGATTTACTCGACGTATGCAGCGGCCCTATGGAATTTCCTAATCATTTGAGTATGCTTTTTCCATCATTGAAAGCAACGTGCGTTGACATCAACGATCAATTTATGTCAGAAGGGAAAAAAAGATTTTCCCGATGGAAGATGATAATGGCCGATGTCGTTTTGATGCATTTGGAAAAAAAGTTTTCTGTCATTACCGCAAGCTCGGCGTATCATCACATTCCAGACACTAAGAAGGAACAATTCCTAAAAAATCTCAGCCGCCATCTTGTCGGCGGTGGGTTCATTCTTGTCTGCGACAACTTTATTCCGCGATACGGGCGCGGTTCGAGGAAGAAAGCCGTGGATACGTATTATCGCGAATTGAAAAAATACTTTAAAAAAGGACATGCGACATCCGAGGCGCAAGAAATTATTTCGGGAGTCCATACGCAGGATCGTGAGCAAGGCGGCGAGTATAAGGTTTCATTTGAAATGTTCAAAAAACAGTGTGCGCGATCCGGCTTTGAAATTACGACAGATATTCCCGTGTGGCAGCCACGGCCGCTACAGAAAGACAACGCAGGATCGCACGTCATCGTTCTGAAAAAGAAGAGAACATAAAAACACCTCCCGCAAGGGAGATGCTTTCATGGGGTGGCAGTGGAGACGATGTTGAAACCGCGGTGATGTTGAGGATGTTAATTACTTTGAATTGTCGAAACGCCACTTTTGTCATTCCGACAGACCGTAGGGAGTGGAGGAATCTATGTGGTTGAAAGTAAAACATAGATCCCTCGTCCCTCGGGGGTACTCGGGATGACATTACTTCGCTCGGGATGACAACGCGGAGTATTATTGGTAGTTTCGACAATTCAAAGTAATTACGTGATATCAGTCCAGTGCTTCAGCGCGATATTTGGAGAGAGGATAGCACGGTACGGTGAGCGGGAAATGAGATATGCGCGAGAAAGTGATGAGCGGGGGATAGTGGCAATGAATCGTTTAAGAATTTCGGCATGCTTTGGGGCTATTGTCGCACTGCTTTTTATTTCGAACAAAGAAAGTTTTGTGGCAAATTCAAGAGCGATATCCACTTCGTCTTTTGTGAATGTGCGTAAAAAATAGAGCGGCGGTTTTTCGCCAAAGTGCGTGAATCGTTTTACGAATTCATTGATAATTGCCGTCTCGAAAAGATTTCCGAAATGAGGACTGCCCAGCAACGTCTCGCGGTTATGAATGCCAAGAAGATAGCTTGCAAGCGCGGTGTCAGTGAAATACAGCTTCGGAGCTTTTACAAGTCGTTTGCCGATATTCTTGTAGTATGGATAGAGAAGATATACTTGATAGCTTGCCTCAAGAAGTGAGATCCAGCGTTTTGCGGTAGGAACGGAAATGCCAATATCTCGAGCGATGTCAGAATAGTTCAGTAATTGTCCGGTCCGCGTTGCGCAAAGCGTGAGAAATCGATCAAATTGATTCAGGTCTCCAACAGCAGTAAGATTGCGCACATCGCGTTCTAGGTAGGTTGCTATGTACGATGCACACCAAATTTTTCGATCCACTTTTTTATTCGAGGCAATTTCAGGATAATTACCGCGCAGGATCCATTCATCAATCTTGCGAGATTCGACCCGCGTTGTTTTTTTTGTGGTATCCATCGAGAGCTCTCGCATCCATTGCGTCGGGGCTTTCATGGCACTCCCTCGCCCCGCCTGTTCTGCATATGAGAATGGAAGCAGGGTAAATACTGCCGCTCTCCCCGCAAGCGATTGAGTCACTCCTTTCATAAGGAGAAAGTTTTGAGACCCGGAGATGATCCATTGGCCCGGTTTTCGGTGCTCGTCAATCGCTGATTTTATGTACGAAAGCAAATCGGGAACATACTGAATTTCATCAAGGATAAGTGGCGCTTTGTATTGTTCAAGGAATCCCCGGGGATCATCTCGTGCCAGGACGCGAATATCAGGATCTTCGAGGGAAAGAAACGTGTGCGTTCTTGCAAAAAGTTTTTTGAGCAGAGTCGTTTTACCTGACTGGCGAGGACCGGTTAAAACGATGGCCGGAAATGTACGCATCGCTCTATTGATTGTTTGTGCAATCGCGCGTGGTTTTAAGG
>JACQWH010000033.1 GCA_016209345.1 Candidatus Uhrbacteria bacterium | reverse complement strand
TCGCCAGAACAGATGACCTCTGTCTGGATTGGCGTTGGTATCGCGATTGCTGTTGCGTTCATTGTGATTGGGTCAGTATTCTTCGGCCTCAAGCCGAGACCATCAAGCTCGGCAGAATCCAACTACGAGTCGATTGATGCATCACAGTACGCGCCGATCGAGTAAATTTCCCCTTGACTGGAGCGGAAAATAGTGTAGTGTAGTAGGCATGCAAAAGAGCGACAACAATCCACAACCGTTCGGCCTTGCGCTGCAGATGGGATACCTCATCGCTATTCCGCTTGTAGTGTTTGCGCTTTTGGGACGTTTTGTTGATTCCGCGCTCGGGAGTTCGCCGCTCTTTTTTTTAATGGGCATCCTCTTCGCTATCACGTGCTCAACAGTTTTGGTGTATAAAAAAACAATGGCGCTTCTGAAAGTCACAGAAGATGAATCAAGAATTAAGAATCAAGAATTAAGAATAGAACAAAACGTTAAAAAGGGCGATGCTTAATTCGTGATTCTTGATTCGTAATTCTCGTATGAACATCTCAATAGCCGCAGAATCCATTGCTCACATCGGAACATTCCCCGTCACTAACAGCATGCTGGTTGGGTGGGTGATGAGTGTTGTATTAATTGCGGTAGGATGGCTTGCGGCGCGTGGCGCATCCTTGAAACCACGCGGCATCCACAATGCCTTTGAGGCAATACTTGACCTTCTCCTTAAGATGATTGATGGAGTGACGAAGGATCGCGCACAGTCGCGGAAGTTTTTCCCGCTGATAGCCACCATCTTTTTGTTTGTTCTCGCGGTTAATTGGGCAGGACTTCTGCCCGGTATGGGCGGCGCGATCGGTGTCCTTGAAGAGCATGATGGAAAACCCGTCATTATTTCATTCATCCGTGCTACATCGGCTGACCTCAACTTTACCCTTGCGCTCGCAATCATCAGCGTGATTACCGTGCAGGTGGTGGGTGTTATGAGTATTGGCGTTGTGAAGTATATGGGGAAGTTTTTGAATTTTACGAGCCCCATCAATTTTTTCGTCGGTATTTTGGAAATTGTCTCAGAGGCCGCAAAGCTTGTTTCCTTTTCGTTTCGTCTTTTTGGCAATATCTTTGCCGGAGAAGTCCTCTTGACCGTTATGTCCTTCCTGGTACCATATATTATTCCCTTGCCATTCCTTGCTCTCGAGGTATTTGTCGGATTTATTCAAGCGCTCGTGTTTGCCATGTTGACGTTGGTATTCTTGAAGATGAGCATGGAGGAAGCACACCACTAGCTTGTAGCTTGTAGCTTGTAGCTTGTAGTCAACACTATAACCTAAAAGCTATAACCTATAACCTACATAAGGTATGGAAGAACAATTGAAGCTCATCGAAGCATCCGCGGAATGGGCAAAATTTCTCGGTCCGGCCCTCGCTATGGGATTGGGCGCGATCGGTCCCGGGATCGGTATCGGTATTTTGGTTGGAAAAGCGCTTGAGGCAATCGGTCGTAATCCTGAAGCTGCCGGCAAGATTCAGACGGTTATGATTCTGGGTATTGCTTTTACTGAGGCCATCGCGATTTACGCACTGGTCATTGCCCTGTTGGTGAAGTTTGTCTAATTTATTTGACAGGATGATCCTTTCTTTGGTCGGCGAATTACGAATCAAGAATCAAGAATTAAGCACATAAAACATAGGCCAGAATTCATATTCGTAATTCTTAATTCGAGATTCTTAATTCTTCGCAATGGTGAAAGGAGAAAAACGTATAAATCGTGTATGGAGATCTTAAGTAAATTAGGCATTGACTGGAAGCTCTTGATCGCGCAGCTTATAAATTTCGCGATCTTGTTGGTCGTGCTGTACAAATTCGTGTATCGTCCACTTCTTGCGATGCTTGAAAAGCGTGAAACGATGATTGCGAAAAGCGTTGATGATGCGCGCGCGATTGAGGAGCGTCTGCGGCAAACCGAGAAGATGTCTGAAGAAATACTCATCAAAACGCGACAGGAAGCGGCGCAGATACTGGAAACAGCGGGACAGACGGCTGAGCAGCGCCAGAATGCGACAATAGAGAAAACAAAGGATGATGTGCGTCAGATTGTTGAGCAGACGCGAACAATGCTGAAAAACGAAAAAGAAACCCTGATTCATGAAGCAAGGGGTCATATCGCGCAATTGGTGGTTTCGGCAACCGAGCGGGTTCTTGGCGATATGCCGCATGAGAAGGTTGGCGATGCGTTGGTAAAGAAGACCCTTGAAAAAATTGCGGGATGAAAAAGCAAAACGTTAAAAATTTTGCAGTGGCGCTCCGTGATCTCACGCGCAAAAAGAAAAAGAGCGAGATTGATGCGATCACGCGCGCGATCGTCGGGCGATTAGGCGTTATGGGACAGATGAAGTTTTTGGCTCGAATAATGACGGCCCTGGAAGAAGTGGTAAAGAAAGAGGCAGGAGCACAGAACATTTCTCTTCGCCTTTCAGACGCAGAGGGTGCGCGTCGCTTCAAGCTCAAGGGTCAGGTTTCCATCATTCATGACCCCTCGCTTATTGCCGGCGCCGTTCTGACGATCGGCGATCGCCGTGTAGATGGCAGCCTAAGTGCACGGATACGACAGTTGAGGAGACACCTTCAAAGGAATTAAGAATTATGAATCAAGCCCTAAGCATCGTATCCTTGATTCTTAATTCGTAATTCATTATTCTTCATATCATCAGAGTTCACTATCGTTTTTGCAGATAATATTTTTTTCTATGTCACAAACGAATTACATTCTCGAATCGCTGAAAAATCAGATTCTCTCGTTCAAGGGCGAAATTGAAGAATCTCACGTCGGACGCATTATTGAAGTGGGCGATGGCATAGCGCGCATCCTGGGACTCTCTGATGCTAAGCTTGCCGAGATGCTTGAGATCGAGACGTCCGTCGGTGAACCGGTTATTGCTGTCGTGCTCAACCTTGAAGAGGATACCATCGGCGCCATGATTCTCGGGGATTATACGAGCATCAAAGAGGGTGATAGTGTCAAAAGTACGGGCCGTATTTTGGAGGTTCCGGTTGGTGATGCGCTTGTCGGTCGCGTCGTAAACCCTTTGGGCGAACCGCTTGACGGCAAGGGCGCCATTATTTCTCAAACATCCTACCCTGTTGAAAAAATCGCGCCCGGCGTCATTACGCGGAAAGGCGTACACCAGCCGCTCCATACCGGCATCAAGGCGATTGACGCGATGATTCCGGTGGGCCGCGGCCAGCGCGAGCTGATTATCGGCGATCGTCAGACCGGAAAGACCGCCATTGCCATTGACACCATTATCAATCAGAAGCACGAGCGTGCGGCCGGCAATGATATTCTTTGCGTCTACGTTGCGGTGGGACAAAAAGAAGGAAAAATCGCAAAGCTCGTCGCGAAACTCCAAGAAGAAGGAGCGATGGAGTACACCACGATTGTTCTCGCGGGCGCATCGGATCCTGCCTCACTCTCATACCTTGCGCCGTTTGCGGGATGCGCCATGGCGGAATACTTTATGGATCAGGGGCGCGACGTGCTGGTAATCTATGACGATCTTTCAAAACACGCCGTTGCCTATCGCCAACTCTCACTGCTCCTCCGCCGTCCGCCGGGGCGCGAGGCATATCCGGGCGATATTTTTTACCTCCACTCGCGCCTTCTGGAACGCGCGGCAAAATTGAACAAGGAACATGGCGGGGGATCGCTTACCGCACTTCCCATTATCGAAACGCAGGCCGGGGATGTCTCGGCATATATTCCAACCAATGTGATTTCCATCACCGACGGGCAAATTTATTTGGAATCCGATCTTTTTTATCAAGGCATTCGTCCGGCGGTCAATGTCGGTCTGTCCGTTTCTCGGGTGGGATCTGCGGCACAGACCAAGGCAATGAAAAAGGTTGCCGGAAAATTGCGCCTTGAACTTGCGCAATATCGCGAATTGGCTGCCTTTGCGCAGTTTGGATCCGATTTGGACGAAGCGACACAAAAGCAGATTAATCGCGGTGCGCGCCTGACGGAGATTCTCAAGCAGGGACAATACGAGCCCATGCCATTCGAGTATCAGACCGTCGCGCTGTATGCCGGCGTCAATGCGATGTTTGACGATATTCCCGTTGTGAAAATAAAGAAGGTTGAACAGGGATTGCACGAATATCTTCATACCACCAAGCGAGAACTCATGGAAACAATCGCCAAGGAACAAGCGTTGAGCGAGGAAAGCGAACAGCGGCTAAAAGGTGCGATTGAGGAATACAAGAGGACAATACCAATATAAGTTTCGTAATCGGTAACTTGTAACTCGTAAAAATAATTACGGATTACGGATTGCGGATTACGGATTACGATATTATGAAAGGAACGTTACAAATCAGACGCCAGATCCGCTCAATCGGAAACACCAAAAAGATGACCAAGGCAATGGAGCTGGTATCGGCTGCAAAGATGCGCAAGGCAATCGCGGCAGTGCTCGCGACCCGGCCGTATGCGACGTTTGCGCGCGATGTCTTGCGCTATCTTGCCTCGCGTACCGCCGATGCATCGCTTCACCCACTGCTTGAGGTGCGACCCGTAAAGAAAGCAGGGTTTATTGTTGTCAGTACGAACAGGGGACTGTGCGGAAGTTTTAATGCAACATTGGCATTGACCGTGCGTCAAAAAATGGCGCGCGTGAAAGAGGAGGGAGCGTCTTCAACTGAGGTATTGAGCATGGGCAAAAGGGCGCGCGACATTCTCGCGCGTACCGGAACGAATATTGCCGCGGATTTTTTAAAAAAAGATATCACGACACAGGTCGCCGATATTCTGCCGCTTGCGCACATGGTAATGAAACGTTATGCCGAGAAGGAGCTTGATCGCGTGTATCTGGCATATACCGACTATATTTCATCCGTAAAGCAAAAACCGGTATGCGTGCAATTGCTTCCTCTTGAATTGGGGTCTGGAATAGATGTACCCAGTGCCGATGGCCGACAAAAGGAATTGGCGGGCATGCTATTTGAGCCATCAGAGACCCAGGTGCTGTCGTACGTTATTCCACGGCTGTTGGAGGTACAGCTTTTTCAGGCGGTGTTGGAGTCAGAGGCATCGGAGCATAGCAGCCGCATGCTTGCGATGCATAATGCGTCAGAGGCCGCGACGGATATTCTCTCTGACCTCCGATTGGCCTATAATCAGATTCGCCAAGCAGGCATCACGCAGGAGATCGCGGAGATTTCTTCAGGTCGTGCGGCATTGGAATAGAATTAAGAATTACGAATCAAG
>JACQWH010000032.1 GCA_016209345.1 Candidatus Uhrbacteria bacterium | reverse complement strand
CGGTGGCTTAATAACCGACCAAGAAAATGTTTAAATTTTAAGACCCCTGCGGAGGCAATGCGAGCTGAACGTGTTGCACTTGCTGGTTGAATGTGGGAGTTAACGATCATATTATAACAAAAAATTAACCCATCGAAAAGTGAGTACAAATGAAAATTCTTTTTTACATTGGATACAGGTTTGCATATCGTCACGACCATGAAAAATACTTGTTCCGGAAAAACCGCAAAAGGCGATCGGAAATAAGGGCAACGATGGTGATAAAAAGAAGCCCCGCAAATACATCCGAACTTCGCTGCAAACGCCCCGAAATACTGATCAGGTAGCCGAGTCCCTCCTTTGCGTTAATCATCTCGGCAAGCACAACATATGTCCACCCCAGTCCATTAACAACAATAATACTATCCCAAATATGGGGCAAGATTGCCGGCCATACCACGCGCCGTACCGTTTCCTGCGCGGAAAGCCCAAGGTCGTCGGCAACCAGGAGATATTCTTTTTTTATATTGTGAACGGCGTTCGCAATAAGCGGGATGAGATAGAAAATAATTCCGATGAACAAAAACATGATTTTCATCTGTTCCCCAATGCCAAACCAAAGAATCATCAGGGGAAGAAGGGCGCTGATTGGCACGTACCTCATCGGCTCGAAAATAATAAAAGTAAACCGCTCAAACGTCCGAGAAAACCCAACCAGAATGCCAAGGGGAATACCGACCAGCGCGGCCAGTGCCGTTGCGGTCGCAATCCGCGCAAAACTATACATCAGTGCGATAAAAAATTTTCCCGATATAATCAGCTGGATCATTGATGCGCCCACTTTGGTTGGACTCGGAAGAAAAATTGGACTCACAATACCGGTATAGGTGAGCCCGGACCATACAGCGAGCACGGCGACAGCGCCGAGAAATATAATGCCAAAACTTTTCTGTTGAGACAGCGCCATTCTCATATTATTCAAAAAGATGGGGGGTGTAGACAAGATTGCCTTCATGCCTTTTGTACGCAACGTCTGTTTCCTTCATCCATACATTCTCAAGTTTTTCCGTCGTGCGCGCAAATTCAGACACTCCTTTTTGCGGCCCGATGAATGCGACATTTTCCTTTGCGGTAAATGGTTCAACTTTTCTCAGCTGTCCTTCCGCTTCCAGCGGAGACATGCCAAGATAGGCGCTCACGATCTCCGCGCTATGCTCGCCATGGATTCTCATATACCCCGTCGCCTCAAAAAGTGCCTTGAGAAGACGGGTAATTTCTTCCTGCCTTCTTTGTAGTGTCGCCTCAAGGCCGACAAGCGCATCAATCAGGACCGGCTCCTGCTGTGTGGATATAAGGATACGGCCGCCCGACCGTTCTTGAATATTCGAAAGCCATGGTTCCCAGATAACAACGCCGTCGACTTTGTTTTGAAGCATGGCAGACCCGGCATCGCTTTCCTTCACGTCGACGCGCTCTATGTCATCCAATGACATACCATGCGTATCCAGGACGTAATGGAGAAAAAAATCATTTACCCACCCTCTTTCGACGCCTATCTTCTTTCCGCGCAAATCAGAAAAATCTTTAATCTCGGGACGAACAAGCAATGCATCACCTCCGACAGAACGGCTTGGCAAGGCCGCTATCTGGAGTGATGACGCGCTCGAGCGGTCAAGCAAAAAACGATCGAGCGTAGAATCAATAAGATCGACCTCGCCGGAAAGAAGTGCGGCGGTGCGATCGTCATTTTTTTCGAGGAGCACAAAGTTAACGTCAACGGCGTATTTTTCAAACAGGCCAAGCTCCTTTGCTACATAAAAGGGGGCAGTGCCTATCCACGTGTAAAGCCCTATGTTCAATGCGTAGGGGTCGATATCGGCAATGTGCACTTGCGACGCCTTAATTACCTCTCGCTCGGTTAGAAAAGAAAGATACTTTTCGAGACGGATAAATTCCGTGTTGAATTTTATCTCCGGTTTTCGCGGCCGGGGAAGGTCAACGGCAACAACGCTTTTTACTTGTGCTGGCCGCGCGCTAAGCACATAAATCCTATCCGCAATAAAAAGCGCCTCCTCAAGATCGTGAGTGATAAGAAGCAGTGTTTTTTTATTCTCCTCCCATAGATCAAGAATCAGCATGTGCATCAGCTCTTTTGTCTGCTGATCAAGCCCGACAAACGGCTCGTCCATCAACACGAGAGGCGCATCGGCAACAAGAGAACGCGCAAGGGCAGCTCTCTGCTGCATACCGCCGGATATTTGATGTGGATAGTAGTCGCCGTAATCGGCAAGCCCTACGCGCTTTAGTGCCCTACGCGCCCTGTCGTTTGCCTCGCTTTTGCTGTCCAATTTCCAAAACCCGTAGTGAAGCGAAAATTCAATATTTTCAAACACCGTGAGCCACGGAAAACATGATGTGCGCTGAAACACGCTCACGGAATAGGGGTTTTTCCCAATATTTTTTTTGCCCCTTATGAGCACCTCTCCCCGAGAAGTGCTGATGCCTCCATTTACAATGTTCAAGAGGGTTGACTTCCCGCATCCCGAAGGTCCAAGGAGCACCACAATCTCCTTTTCCATGACCCCAAAACTGATGTCTTTCAAGATGGTATGGCCGGTAGCGTACTCTTTGCTTACATTGTTAACCTCCAAGAAATAGGGGCGGGAATCCTGTTTGCCCTTATTGGGCGGCATAAACATTTCTTAAATAGCTGTCGTCTTTTACGGAGGCGGGGTCAAGGACTTCCTTAATAAGACCAAGCGCCTTCCAGCTCTGCGCTGAACCGGTAAACACGCTGTCAAAAAGGGGCGGCTGGCCGTTGAGCCCGAACATTTTGATATTATCTTCCATGCCGGTCCACTTTACCCACGATAAACTTTGTACGGTTTTCTCAAGACCCAATTCGGCAAAGAGCGACTCATTTTCCATAAGAAGACGAGCGGCTTTTTCTGGCTGTGCCTCTGCTTGGGCTACACCATCAAAAAACCCCCGAATAAACGCCTCAATTGTTCTTGGGTTTGTTTTGAGGAAATCATCTTTTGCAACCATAACATCCGCAATGATATTCGGGTAATCTTTTGTGCTCTTAAGAATGTAGCTCCCTTCGCGCGCAAGTGCGATAGAAACATCCGGCTCCCAGACAACCGTGGCGTCGGCTTGTCCTGCGGTAAACGCCGCGCGCGCGCTCATGGTGTCTTGAGAGAAAATTAAATTCTTTCGAATTGCATCTTTATCTTCAACGGTAAGTTTCGATCCGGCTAAAAGCGACTCAAGCAACCAGTGGCTCGGTGTGTACTGCACAAGCGCTATTTTTTTTCCGCGAAGATCCTCCACGGCTTTGACGTCTCTATTTACCACAAGCGCGTCTCCACCCCTGCTCCAGTCAACTTGCATAAATGCCTTCACGCTCGTGCCGCTCTCAACATATGCCGGCGCCTCATTTGACCAAAAATCAACCGTGGACCACACAACATCAACGCCATCAGGGCCTCCTTTTACAAAGGCCTTCCCGCGCGCATCAATATCTTCTATCAATACAAACTTCACCAGGAGGCCGTATTTTTTATAAAACGTGGATTCCCTATTCTCGGCAAAGCCGTTGTTTGCCACGATGCCGCCTGCATATCCGGGCCAGGAAACCAACCCAACAACGAGAGGACGCTTCAACTCGATTCCGGCGATAGCTGGTTCCGTTTGTACCGCAGGCGCTCCGGAGAATCTTTCCTCCCCCTTTTGACTGACTAGAAAGTAAATGCCCGCGAGAATGACCACCGCGAGAATGACCAGAAGCAAGGACTTGTTCTTCATAGAAAAAAATTAATAATTACTTTTGAATGATGAGCGAAAATGCAGTTATCCACTTCCATTAATATAGCACAACCCTGTACGCCGGTAAATAATAGGGAAAGGACGCCCATATAGTATGGGGCTTGCCCATGTCTTGTCAAGTAATAGTTACTCCAACGGTACTTGAAGTAAAAAAAATAAATCTAACAAATGTTTCACTGCGGGTTATTAGAAAGGAGGTGCGCGTGTGGATGCCAGCTCTCACCACGGGATGGGGCTGGCATCACTTTTATATAACCTCTTTTGTATAGCACTCCTGGCAGTACATGATGACATTTCTGTCGGGGGCATACGCTGTTGCGAAATGATTCGTGCATGGTGTTTCACCGTGTGCATGCGGCACTGCATGGATATATTCATTTACCCGCACACCCTCACACATACACTGCCGCGTCCAAAGTTTTCGCGGATTCCGCAGTATAAGCCGTTCCAGATGGCGACAATCAGGGCACTTTCGGGGAATACTCAACCCCTGTTTTTTATAAAACTTTAATGCCTGTTTGATAATTTTGTAATTCTTGCCGCACGAAATGCACGCCACAATCTCATTGGAAAGCGTGTCTGGCGCCTGACCGGGGTCTGAAGAAACATTCTCCCAGGACAATGTCTCTTTTCCAAATACGCCGGCCGATGTCTCTTGCCACCGCGCGCCAAGCAGTTCGGCTTGCTCCTTGGTAATTGGAAAATATTCCTGCGCCGGCGTTTCGTTATACGCAAATGGCGAAAGTCGCATCGGAAAAAACTCACCCCACTCACCCGTGCTCTTCATGTGCGCAATTATTTTTTTTCGTTCGTGATCGTATTCTTCTGCCGAATACTGCTTATTGAGTATGCACTGTTTGTTTTTTTTCATGCCCACGCACCCAAAACAATGTGTTGAATTAAATACGAGAGCGCAGTAATCACACCATGATGAGTAGCCCATCATATTGAAAAACGCTACCGTGTTCAGCTCGACTCCTGCCATTCCCTCATATAATAATTCCGACCGAAAGCCGATACAAGTGACGTCATATGAATCCTTCACATCCATTGCGCAATACATATGCGCGCACGAATCCAGCTGTTCTCCGTCAAAACAATGGCTTGCCTGCCTGCAGTGATTAAGATATTCTCCGGTGCTTTGTTCGCATCCGACAACAAAGGCAAAACGGGCGGGATTTTGCGCTTTCAGTGTTTCAAATTCCCTGCGTACCGCGTCGGGGTCGGCCCGCAAACGATCCCGCAGTTCATTCAATTTTTTCTCGTATGATTCTTTTGTCTCTTGCTTGTTTTTATAGACATAGGAGCCGCCGCGAAGATTCACGCTCAGCGCGCAGTTCGTGGAGCTTTTGCAATCAAAAAGAAAGAGGGAGTCGGTACATCCTTCGCAGTTTTGCATGTACGAACAACCGTATGACTTGTTCACATCTATACATTCATAACAAAGCTCGCAATCGAAAATAAACATCGCATCAAAACAGTTTTTGTTGCGTTGAATGTTTGTCGCATAAAAACAATCCTCGTTATAATCAGACCCGGACATAAGATAACAATTTTTGTTCTGCGTGCTTTGCGGACAATAATCAGAGTTTGTGTTATTCAGTCCGTGCATTGCGAGGCGGGGAACCTGCAATTGCAGTTCCTGAAATTGGTCGAAAAAGGAGCGAGAGTAATCCGGCGCCATGCCGTAGGACAATGGATCCCAGCGATCCGACCACCAGCAATCCGAACAATACACAACATACGGCTTATCGGCAGAATACAGTGCGATCATGTCTTTTTTGCACATGTCACACTTGCGCTGATA
Source organism: Candidatus Uhrbacteria bacterium (assembly GCA_016209345.1). GTDB lineage: Bacteria > Patescibacteriota > Patescibacteriia > JACQRZ01 > JACQRZ01 > JACQWH01. Next base: position 13,690 of record JACQWH010000032.1, on the reverse strand, counting down.
CATTTTTCGTTCGTTTCTCCACAGCAATCGCCGTTGTTGCCGACAATCAGGACAAAGGGCCGGCAGGGGAACGTCAAATCGACTATAAAACGCCCGATCAGTGTCGGTAATGAAAAACTGTGATTGGCACTGCCTACAGGTGATCATAAAAGGTGTTTCTACCGACTTTATTATAGTTCATTTTTTATTTTTGTAAAAATGCTCGACGGCTTATATTTACTTTTTTATTATATTTGCAATAATAAAAATAAGGTTATCAACGCTTTTGTCTAATTTTTCAACAATTTATTAACAGATGTGCGCACCATAAAGACGATACTTGTTAAATTGGGGTTTGATGAAAAAGAAGCGGATATATATCTCGCTCTTCTTTCGTTGGGTGATGCGACAGTTGCCCAAATAGCAAAACGGTCGGGAGTCGAGCGCACAACCCTCTACCCCTTGCTGGAAAAGCTCCAAAAAAAACAGATAATTACGCGCACGCGCTCTGCAGGCGCCATCATCCGTTTTTCTCCGGAGGATCCGGAAAAAATATACGGGCGCGTACGAGAATATGAAGAGCGTCTCAAAAACTCTCTTCCGGTTCTAAAAGCCATGCAAAGGCGGGCAGGTTCAACGCCATACGTCACGTTCTACGAAGGGCCAGATGCCTATCGCACTGTTCTTGAAGAGATCCTTCTTTTGCCGGCTCGAACGGAGATACTGAGCTTCATGTCGCTAAAAAATATTTGGAGTGCCATACCGGAAGACGTTGTTCAAAATTTTTATAAAAAACGCGCGCTCAAACAAATAAGCGCGCGCGTGATTGCGGTAAACTCATCCGAGGCACGCCAGCTTGTAAAAAATGCCGCTGTGTTCTTGCGAAGCATCCGCCTTATCCCGTCGTATCTACAATTTCCGTCACACATGGAAATATATGGGAATAGGGTTGGTATTATTTCCTACGAAAAACAATTTATGAGCGTGGTCATTGAGTCGGAACATATCGCGGCAATGCAGCGTGCCGCATTTGAGCTGATGTGGGATGGCGCAAAAAAATACGAAAAGGATCTACCCTCCTTTATTTATCCAAACGAGATTATTCTCTAACTTCTTCAAGAAGCCGTTGCGTGAGCGCCCAAGGGAGACCGATAATGCTCTCGCGTTCGCCCTCGATGTGATCAATGTACGGCATGAAAAGTGGGTCGATGATACTGAATCCTCCGGCTAGCTCATACGTCCGTGGGTAAACAACGATTTGTTTAATAGCTTCATGCGGGAACGTGTGAAACCACACCTTCCCACGATCAACACCGCCCGCCCGTTCCCCGGTCTCAGTGTTGGTAACAACAACCGCCGCTACGGTTTCGGCGGGATGAGTTGTATACATTTGGAGCATAGCCCGTTCCTCATCTTCATTTTCCGGCTTCTCTAAAATTTCTCCGTTGCATAAAACGACTTGGTCTGATGTGATAAGAAACGCCGGCTCCTTGATTCGTGGAATCAACGCGTCTGCTTTTGCATGTGCAAGGAGGAGCACGAGTTTTTCCGGGTCCGGATCACGAATCGCCTTCTCGTCGATATCAGCACTCATGGCATCAAACGTAAAGCCCCTCTCTTCAAGTATCCTTTTTCTACCTTTTGACGCCGAGCCGAGAATGATGGTCATATCATTTATACAAGTTGCTGTGCGTATCCATGTCCACAAAATAAGCAACGTCCATATCAATGAGGCGATACACCGCCCGATAGTCGCCGGTGATATTAATGTTTCGATATCCTTCCCATGTCCCCGTGAGTGAGTGATTATTAAGGATGGGATGAAACGGCTCGCCCGAAAATAAAACAATCCGTTCTTCGGCCTTACGCTTTAGAGACGGATTTTTTTCTAGCTGTTTCTTGAATCTTTTGTGAAAAGAAACTCTCATTTCGAGCGAAAATATCGCGTAATGTCTTGGGGTGAGGAGAGAATTGGAGAAATATTTTTTTTCATTTTAAGATCCCTTTCCGCAATGGCGATTGTTTTTTCAAGCTGCGGCGTCATTTTCGGGGGAACAGAAACGCGAAACTCTCGCGTGCGTAAAAGATCCCGAAAGTACGCGTTGACGAGCGTACTCACGGGCATACCAATTTCTCGCGCAAATTCCTGCACGCCCTCCTTTACTTCCTTATCGGTTTTTATGCTCATCATTGTCTTCATATATCTATAGTATAGACAACGGATATTGCTTGTCAAACGGGGGTCTTACACAACCTCCTCTTGATAACACCCTTCGCAAAAAACTTTCTCGGGGCGGTCGGGGGAGTAGGTGGTTTCAAACTCCAATGGACAGCGACCTCCGTGATCGTGGCCCGGACTGCCCACCCGCCTTTGTGCGAGGTCGCACATACACTGGCGGGGCCAGAGTGTACGCGGGTTGCGCATGTGCATACGCGCTATGTGGCGGCAGTCAAAGCATCTGCGCGGAAGCGGCACGTTCATTTTTTTATAGAATGCCAATTCTGCTTTTATAATCTTAAAATTCTTGCCACAGTCACTACACGCCAACACCTCGCGCATAATTGATTCGTCAACGTGCGCAATGTCATCGGGAGTGGCGCCCCACTCCTTTGTGGGTTTTTCAAACTTTCCCGCCGTCTCATCACACCAATTAAAACCTTGCGCTAATGCGTCCTCTTTTGAAAGCGCCCATTCATCATAAGAGCTTGTTTCGTTGTACCCAAGGGGAGAAAGTGATGATGGGAAAAACTGTCCGTACTCACCGCGCTGTCTCATATCTTTAATGATCTGCGCGCGAAGCGCTGCGTATTCGTCTTCTGAATACTGCCTGTTGAGTATACAAAACTTCACCTTACGAAGTCCTTGCGATCCAAAACAATCATTGCTGTTCATCACGTAAGAGCAATACTGAAGGTTTGAGCTCGCCCATGAATACTGGCAGTATTGCTGGTTCGTGGCGCTTTCAACATTGCTCAACACGTCACAAAATAATTCCGATCCAAGCGCACAATAATTCATGTCATAACAATCCTTGGTCGGACCGGGCGAGACAACAATATACTTGCAGTTCTCAAGATTCCGCGCGTCAAAACATTCTCTTGCATTGGTGCAGTTTAAAAGATAGTTTCCTGTCACATCCTCACAGTGGGTAAGCGTAGCGTACTTATGAATTGCGCTCTGTTGCACATAACTCGTGAATTCTTTTTTCAGCATCTCAACCTCATCAAACCGCCCAAACCGAACTTCTGCTATCGCTCGTTCATACGTGTCTTTGGACAGCTGCTCGTTGCGAAAAACATACTGCTTATTCCGAAGGTTCACTGAAAAAAAACAGTCGCTGCACCCATGACAGTCGTAGAGAAAGCTCGAATCCAGACAATTGCTCGATTTCTGACACCAGCGGCTATGATACATCTTCTCGCAGTCAACAAGTTCGTATCCTCGCTCGCTCCCACGAGCAAAGGCAGCGTCCATCACATTGCGGCTCTCAACAATTTGAATTCCATAAAAGCAATCTTCATTCAACCCGCAAGAAATGAGAAGGTAGCAATTTTTGTTGTTAAAAGAGTGGACGGTAAACTCGGAGTTCTCGCTGCTCACACTGATAAGTGATGGAAGGGGAACTGCGCGAAACAGCTCTTTCAGCTGGTCAAAAAATGGGCGCGATGGGTCGTAGGTACGACCATACGTAAAAGGATCCCAGTTATCCGACCACCAACAGGGCTGGCAGTATACCGGACCCGAGTAGGAGGGGGAATAAAAGCTCACGGTTATTTTTTTGCACAAATCGCATGCCCGACTGTAGAGCGCCCGCTCATTGCGAAAAGCAAAACGCCTCTGCCGCCGGCAATCAAGACAAAGAACGGGGGAGGGAACAGAGAGCTTTGCGTAAAACGACTCGTCCTCTGAAGTGATAACAAAATTGTCTGAACATTTTTTATACTGCATGATACTGCCATTGTGTGTTTAAAAAAACACACCACCAAGAATCAACTTAACGATAACCGTCCATATGCTTATGATGAATACGCATCGATCCTGCGGAGATAACAATAAGACGATTGTTCAATTCCTGTTCTCCTAACTGCGCCAATGCCCTGTCGATTTCTTTACCGCGCACAACCAATGAGAGGGTACTTGGGAGACGAATAAGAAAAAAACCGAAGTGATTCTCGAAAGAATGTGCCGTGCAAAAATTATTCCAATGCACCGTGGAAGATTCTCGTCGAGAACAACAATCCCCATACACTCCTTATGCTACAAAAACAATATCCTCCTGAAGTGCTGCTGCTGCGTACCGGAGCGCTGCATTTATTTGCTCACGTGTGAGTTCATACTCCCTCATCAACTCTTCAAAGGTTAAGCCCCCCGCAAGCTCATCAATAACAAGCGTTACCGGCACACGCGTTTCCTTGATAACCGGTTTTCCGCCAAGTACATTGATGTTCGTGGTAATGGTATTTTTTTGTTCCATAGTTATAAGTGTAGCAAAAAAAAATAAATGTAAAGGGAATGCATTAGACAACCTCGTTTCGATAACACGCTTCACAAAAAACGTTCTCCGGTCGGTTGGGGGAATACGTTGTTTCAAATTCTATCGGACAACGTCCTGTATGTTCATGCCCAGCTCGGTTGCACATGCACTGGCGACGCCAGAGCTGGTGGGGGTTGCGAAGCGCGCGTCGGGCATCATATCTGCACTGCGGGCAAAAAAGGGGAATGGGAATATTTTTTGAACGATAAAATTGCAGCTCTTGCGTGATAATTTTATAATTTTTTGCGCACTGCTTGCACGCAAGAATTTCCTTGGCGATTGAATCGGGAATCTCGGAAATTGTTTCGGGCAAATCTTCGGGGTTTTTTGTTTCTTTCCCAAACGAGCCGGGCAGAGTATCCTGCCACTTAAAACCAAGCGCGAGACATTCTTCTTTTGTGCGAGGCGTGTATTCATACGCGAGCGTTTCGTTGTGTCCGAACGGGGACAGTAATGGCGGAAGGGGATGACCCCACTCGCCGGTCTTTCGCATGTGCTCGATGACGCGGGGTTTGAGTGCTTCGTACTCTTCTTGTGAATACTGTTTATTGAGAATACAGTATTTTTTATTGCGCAACCCCGTGCATCCGATAATTTCAAAACATGCGTGGCAGTTGTAATTATAGTAGGCATACTGGCAACCCCACACAACGACACCAAAGATAAGATCGCCGCCCTGCACGCCCGAGTCAACACAATAATATCCGCGCTCCAGTTGGGCACCGACTCCATACCCGTCATACACATCAATCATTGTTGAGCCCCCATTGATGCAATAGGCGCTATCAACAATATTTTCACGCAGAGTAAAGCAATCGTGGGAATTCTTCGCGCCCACAAGATTATCGCCCGTACTGTCTTCACATTTAATCAGATTGGCAAATCGATGAATTGCGTTCTTTTTCATTTCTTGAAACTGTTTTTTTGTCTGTTCTATCCCGCTACGCGTATCAAGGTTGTGCGCTTGCTTTTTTTGCCCATACTCTTCCCGCGAATACGGTACGTTGAATATGTGATACTGTTTGTTGCGCAGATTGGTGCAGGCAATGCAGTCGGTGCAATCTTTACAGTCAAACAAAAACCATGAGTCGTTGCATCGCTCAACGTTCATTGAGTGTTTTGTATTAAAGCAGTTTGTCGACTGAATGAGCTCATAACATCCACTGCATGAAGCCGTCTCAAGCATATCGGCGCACGTATCATCATCCCAGACATTGTCGCCGTATAGTACCTTTCGAGAAGTCCATGAAGCAAACGCGAGATAGCAATCCTTCATTTCACCTACGTGATTACAGTATTGGCTATTCTCGCAATTTCCGTTAAAAATCCCAACCATCGGCACTCTATGCAAGAGGGCGTCATACTGTTCCGCAAAATTTTTGGAAAAATCAAACTCCTGACCATACGCGAGCGGGTCCCACCCATCGCCCCACCAGGTATCGCGGTCATACACAACGTAGGGGCTGTTCGGTGAAAAAACAGAAATGATTTGTTTGCCCGTCTTATCACATTTTCTACTATACAAATTCCGCTGATTGCGCCATACGAACAGGTGCTCCCGTCGGCAATACATGCAGAGCACCGGCTCGGGAACATCCATCTTTTGGTAAAATTGTTTATCCTGCTCGCTGATAACAAAATCAGCTTTACACTGAATGCAAGAGTTCATAAATATGCTATGCCGCCACAGACTGGAAAACTTTTACTTCCTTTAGAAGAACGTTAGAAAGGCGGGCAGATTCTAATTCTAAATCATGGTGGCTCTGAAGGTTCAGCCAAAACTGAGCTGACGTACCAAAGTATCGAGCGAGCCGCAGGGCGGTATCCGCGGAAATAGCCCGTTCGCCCTTAACGATCTCATTGATCCTACGAGGAGGAACCGATATGTCCTTCGCAACTCGATACTGGCTCATTCCGAGAGGCTTTAAAAACTCTTCGTTTAATATTTCGCCCGGATGAATTGGTTCTATCTTACGAATCATAATTCTTCTCTGCTATGAATGATAATCGCATATTTCAACGTGGTGGGCATTTCCTTCTTCCCAAAGAAAACAAATTCGCCACTGGTCGTTAATCTTAATACTATGTTGTCCTTTTCTGTCACCCATAAGTTTTTCGAGGTGGTTACCGGGCGGTACGCGTAGATCATTAATATCTACAGCGGCCTCAAGCATCAAAAGCTTTCGAAGTGCGCCCCGCTGAATGGCTGGGGGTATCTTCCGAGACGCCTCGCGATGAAAAAGCATTTCTGTTTCCTTGTCTCGAAAGCTCTTAATCATAGTGGTATGATAACGTAATGCGTTAATAGTGTCAAGTGCCTACTGGGCGATTTCTTTCTGATAACAATCTTCACAAAAAACCGTCTCGGAGCGGTTGGGGTCGTAGGTTGTTTCAAATTCGGTGGGGCAGCGATCTGCATGTTCATGGCCAGACAAATTGCACATGCACTGGCGGTGATAAAATTCAAAAGCATTGCGATATTTCATTCGCTGTCTGTGTCGTTCTTCCGGGTGCAGGCAGGGAAGCGGAATGTTAAATTTTTTGTAAAACGCCAATTCCTGTTTTACGATCTTATAGTTTTTACCTGTCGCGGTGCATGCCAAAATTTCTTTGCAGATCGACTCGTCAACCGCTTCAATGTCGTTTGGTATATCGCTCCACGAGATTGTCTCCTTTCCTGTTGTGACGGGGATATCGTCTTGCCAATGATATCCTTGTGCAAGCGCCGCATCTTTTGAGAGGGGATAAAAATCCATTGCGACTGTTTCGTTATACCCAAACGGAGAGATGCGCGGATCAAATGAGAAGCCCCATTCGCCGGTCTTCTTCATGTGCTCAATAATCTTTTTGCGCAGGACTGCGTATTCATCTTTTGAGTATTGCGTATTGAAAATACAGTACTGTTTCCCTTTCATTCCGCTGCACCCAAACAGATTGGTTGATGAAAAGCAGAATTCACTATAGTCAATGTCAGAGGATTTGCTCACGGCGACGATACACCACCGGAGACGTTGGCAGTCGGCGCCGCTGGCAAGCGATTCGTAAACAAGCTCGGCCTGTTCGCCAACATAGCAAGACCGCAGTGAATCGCGCAAACCGGGAAAACCCGTATGGACATCGCGGCAGTTTTCTCCTTCATACATTTGATAGCAATCAATACAATTCTTTGACTTTGTAATATATTCGCCAATACATCCTTCGGAATTGTAATTGTAATTGCATCGACGGGGAAAGCCCCGCACATACTGCTCAAAAAAAGATTTCTGTTCATCAAGCGGCCTTTGTCTGAACGCTTTAGTTTTTTGTTCATATTCTTCTTTGCTGTACTGTGTGTTCATGAAACAATGGCTCTTGTGTTTCATGTTACAGCAGAGGAAGCAGTCAGAACAATCCGAACAGTCCTTGAGAAACTGCGAGGAATGGCAGTTCTGTGAATCAACCACATACTGGCACGCATAACACTGCTGGATGCCGACACATTCGTAGCACAGCTCGCTTCCATGCGCATAGTCGGTGTCTACGCAGCTGCGACTTTCCTGTGCCAAATTACAGTAGAGGCAATCCTCCATCATGTTGCCCGCAAATGATAGGTAGGAATTTTTTGTGTGGTAACTATAATTGATGTAATCGGAATTTTCGTTATTCGCAACCATCCGCGCCGCGCGCGGCACTCTTTTTATCAGTTGCTGAAATTGTTCAAAAAAACCTCGTGAAAAATCAAACGACTGTCCATACGATAACGGATCCCACGCATCGCTGTTGATGCACTCAAGGCAATACACCGTATATCCCGCTTTCGGGTGATACATGGAGATCATCTGCTTTGAGCACAAATCGCAGGTATCTTGATACAATGTTCGCTCATTGCGGAATGCAAATTTTCGTTTCATGGAACACGGCGCACACACTGCGGGCGGGGGTACGTTCAGCCGTTCTAATAACTCCCGATTCGCATCGGTGATCTCAAATTGATTTTTACACTGCGCGCAGAGGTTCATAGAGTTCCAGTCCGGGGACATCTCGAAAATGCTTTACATTAAGGGTATAAAGCTGTGCGCAATGCACCATTGCGGTCGCCGCTATTGCTGCGTCTGCAAATTCAATGGGTTGTTTTACGTCCCGCGCAATTTCTCCGGCACGCCGTGCCACCTCCGTTGTATAGGGAAGAGTGGTAAAGGGCGCCATCACCAGGTAGAGTGCATTCTGCTTTTCGCGATCCTTTGTGCTCTTCCCTTCAAACAATTCTTGGATGGAAATGATGGAAATTGCGAGCTCCGCAAGGGGAACAACGGCGGTAATGCGCAGAAGCTGCGTGTCGGCTCCGCTTCGTTGGCGGAGGTGATCAATAATAATATTGGTATCAAGAATTACCATGATGATGCCCTTCGTTTCCTTGCCGCCGAGAGTTCGCGCGCCCGATGCGCCCGCTCGTGCTTCTCATCGATCGCTCCCCAGCTTCCTTTTGTCTTCAGCAACGTCTTTTGATATGCGCTCGCTGCGGGACCTTTGGAAAAAACGCTATGAATCGGGTGAAGATAGAGACCGTCTTCATAGGGGATAATATTGACCGATGACCGATCGGTTATCACAAACCTCTCCCTCAATTCCTTTGGGATAACTACCTGTCCTTTGGTATTGGGTTGGGTGATGTATCCGGGTTGCATAGAAGTAATACTTTATATACTTTATTACCTTTACGATACCATGATACCTCAACCCCGTCAACAAGCGAGCCCCGGGGGCCAGACGCAATTGTATCCCTTCCTATGCTTTGTGACCCTTGCGGTCAAAGGTGATATTAAGATTCTCGCTACCGAATTTATCATACCGCTCACCGAAATAATTCGCAACTTCAGCGAGAAGCTCCTTCAATCCTTCCCGATCGTCAGAGGGATCGGAAAGGACAAGCTTCTTCCATTCTTCACCATCTGAATCGCGCGAGGAAAGAATATAACCGTTTTCAACCTCTTCAATAGTCAGTTTTATCATATTTTTCAGAATGTCGAGAAGTGATGTGTTCAACGATATTCTGTAGCTCGCCATTGAGACAAATCGGATCCATCGCGTCTATCTCATCTTGATAGGGGAGACCCGATGGCATGCCGTAGAGAAAAAAGATTTTTTTGTTGTTGACGTACGCCTGACCCATTTCAATGAGCACGTTGCCGCCGATATAGTTTTTGATTCCGTTTTTAGTGCCATTCACAAACAATACGGCTTCGCTGTCGAGTATACGCGCGTAGTGGTCGCGAAGGGTGTTGAACTCGCGCTTTACCCGCACCCGATCATTTTTCACCATATTCAACTTTTCCGGCATGTCCCCTCGCACCATCGCTTCATAGTCAGGATGAATGGTTCCATCAAATCCGTGCTCGCACAATCGATTTTTAACACCAACCATCTCCTGCATGAAATGATTGCTCCCCAACACATAAATCTTCATACCGATCGTGCGTCCCAAAATCGTAAATCGTAAATCAAATTTGGACCTAGGCGGAATCGAACCGCCGTTTGTGCAACCTGCCCCGTTAGAAATTTTTTTATCCTATGGACCTACCGGGAGTCGAACCCGGACCTCAGCAATGCGAATGCTGTGTAATACCATTTTACTATAGGCCCTCGTTATTTCTAACGGGGTGAAAATGCATTGTTCTACCACTATACTATAGACCCGTATTTGCCTTCGGCGCGAATCGAACACGCATTACCTCGTTAGGAGTGAGGAGTTCTATCCGTTGAACTACGAAGGCGCGTTCGAAAAAATAGCTACCTCTTGGCGGGGATGACTTCGACATGCGGCGGCTTGTTTTTCGCCCTCATATTAAACACGTATTGTTGGACAATTGCAACAGCGGTCTGAAAAAACCAGTAGAGCCCGAGTCCAGCCGGAAACTGATAAGTCATCACGCCGGTAATCACGGGCATAAACAAAAGCATATTCTGGCTCATGGCCGCTGCCATATCTTCATCTTTTGCTCCCGCCACTTTTGGCGGGCGCTTCTTGGGGGTAATCATCTTTGCCTGCCAATACTGTACGCCGGCCGCAGCGACCGCAAGCACGATATTGCCGTTCTGTGTCATGGAAATGACCCCAAAAAATGTTTCGTTCAGTTTTCCGGGGTTTTGGACAAAAGGATAGAGCAACTCCGCAACCCCGTCATTTTTCAGTCCGCTCATAAATACGTAGTACATGGCAAACAAGAACGGGAGCTGAACAAGAAGCGGCAGGCATGAGGAGAGGGGATTAATCTTCTGCTCCTGAAAGTATTGCATTTGCGCCCGGGCAAGTCCCTCTTTGTCGTTCTTGTACTGTTCTTTTATTTCGTTGAGTTTGGGCTGAATGTCCTGAAGCATCTTCTGGCTTTCGAGTTGTTTCCAGGAAAGGGGCGCAAGAATAATCTTTACCAGGATTGTGAGCGCAATAATCGCGACCCCCATGTCGTGGCCCGGAATCACGTTATAAATAACGATAAGAAGGTTGAGGATCGGCTGATAAAAAATGGCTGAAAAAATTTCCGTCATAGGTGGTGGTTGTAGTGCTCGCCTTTAAAGTCCGTCTACTCCTCCCGCATGCCACGGGTGACACGACAAAAGCCGGCGCGCGGCACGAGCGGCTCCTCGCACTATACCATATTTTTTTACCGCCGCTTGTGCGTACCGCGAGCAGGTCGGATAAAATCGGCAGTACCCGTTTGGGAAAAAACAGGAAACCCACGAATGGTCGGGCGAAAGGACTCTCTGATATATTCCTATTAAAAAAATAATTGCGCGGGTCATACGGGGCGGTGGCGCGCGGGGCGGGGCGGGGCGGTGGCGGCGCGCCGCTTTATGACTGCAAACGAGCGAACAATCTCCTCTTCAATCTCTTTGAACGGTGCCCCGAGCGCTTTTTGCTTGACAATAATGGCGATGTCGGCTGAAAATGGGAGCGCGCCCATGTGCTTGCGGACACATTCCCGAAATCTGCGCCGTATGGTGTTTCGTTGTGTCGCCTTTTTTGAAACCGTATTCGCGACAACAAAACCAAACCGCGACAGGGAACCAAAATTTTTTCGCCACCGCATCGTATAGAGCGGCGAGGAAAGTGCCATCCCCCGGGAAAAAAGGGATTGAAAGTCACGTTTTTCAGTCAGCCGCTGTGCGCGTGCGAGCATTGCTTACACGGTTAATTTCTTGCGCCCTTTTTGACGCCGCTTTTTAAGCACATTCCTCCCATCCTTAGTGCTCATACGCGCAAGGAACCCGTGCGTGCGTGCGCGTTTTCTCTTTTTGGGCTGATATGTTCTTTTTGGCATAGATGTAGCTGCCCCTGCGGGGGTTGCAAAATAATACTGCCCATGGTACTACATCCGTAAAGAAAAGTAAACCCCCCGCCGATCCCCCCGGTATGAATAGCTGGCGCGCGCGTGGTAATTTTATGCACACCACAATTCTATTTATTCACAGAATATCCACACGTCATGCACCATTGTCCCTTTTTTTGTTTTTATTGGCGTGATAAGATGGGCGAGTTATAAAAAAACGACTGTACGCGTCTTATTAATAGAGTGTTCCAACCTCACGCGCTATGAATACTGCCCAACTATGGCAAGCGGCTCTCGGAGAGCTTGAGATTCTTCTCAGCAAACCAAACTTCAGTACGTGGTTTCGTGAAACGTTCGTTGTGTCTCATGAAAACAGCAGGGTGATTATCGGCGTCCCAAATGCGTTTACAAAAACATATCTTGAAAAAAAATATCATATTCTCATCGTCCGAGCGCTCCGCAACGTTGTGCCGGAAAACGTGAAAGAGGTCATATATAAAGTTGAGTTGCGCGAGAATAAAAAACAAGCGGAAGATTTATTCTCTCCCGAACAGCCCCTCGCGCAATCGCTTTCTTCCTCGTTCCAAAGCGGCGTACCGGTAAAAAAAGAACCGGACCACCCCGCGGGGCTTAATGTCCGGTATACGTTTGATAATTTCATCGTCGGAAAATACTGCGAGCTTGCCCATGCGGCATGCCAGGCGGTCTGCGATAATCCAGGAGACACCTACAACCCGCTCTTTATCTACGGGGGGGTCGGCTTGGGAAAAACGCATCTCCTCCAAGCGGTCGGCCATGAAATTATGCGCAAATTCCCGGGAAGGCGCGTTCTTTTTGTCACGTGCGAAAAATTTTCAAACGACTATATCCAGGCGGTGCGCTCCGGACGCGCAAAAGAACTGAAAGACACTTATCGGTCTGTCGACGTCCTCATTATTGATGATGTCCAGTTTCTCTCAAGCAAAGAGGGGACCCAGGAAGAATTTTTTCACACCTTCAATGCGCTCCACCAAACCAACCGCCAACTCATCATCTCGTCTGACCGCCCGCCAAAAGCAATCCCGGCAATAGAGGGCCGGCTTCTTTCCCGCCTTGAGTGGGGAATGATCGCGGATATTACCACCCCCGACCTGGAAACGCGTATTGCCATCCTTGACACAAAATGCAAGGAGCGCGGCATTGTTCTTTCCAATGAAATAATCAACTATATCGCGACCATGGTCCACAACAATATCCGTGAGCTTGAGGGCGCCCTTAATAGGATTATTGCGTACAGCCAACTCAACAACACCGTGTTGAGTTTTGATAAAATCAAACAGGTCCTTTCCTCTATCACGATGAGCTATGCAAAGAAATCTATCACCCCAAAACAAATCATGGGTATTGTTTCTGAATTTTATAACATTACTATTGAGGATATTGTCGGGGAATCCCGAAAAAGGGAGCTTGCCATCCCCCGCCAGATTGTTATGTATCTCATGCGAGAAGAAATAAAATGCTCATTTCCGACAATCGGTCATGAAATAGGCGGTAGAGACCACACTACCGCCATTCACGCATATAATAAAATTCTTAAAGATGTTGACCAAAGCCCAAAAACAAAACAAGACATCGATCTTATACGCCAGCGTATTTACAATATTTAGGTGTGTGAAGGAATATGTGAATATGTGTCTGGCTGTATGGGGATACTATAAAAATAAAAAATATTTTCACACACCATACACCACATCACTAATTATTATCCACAAAAAGCACCACATAAAAAATAAATAACCATAACAAAAAAAATTATTATCCCCACTTCACACCGCGTTACTATTACATCAATAATATATAATTACTAATCATTAAAGGAACTCTTGTGTGAAT
>JACQWH010000034.1 GCA_016209345.1 Candidatus Uhrbacteria bacterium | reverse complement strand
GTATTTCAAAATTCATAATCCCATTTTTTATGAAAATACACCCAACCGGCGAGGTGATGCTTTTAAATCTGCCGGGGACCGCTTCGCTTCTTAAACGGACATGGCTTGCGTATCGAGAACTCTTTCCGAATCTTATTGCATTGACCGCGCTTTTTGGGATTGGAGCTTTTCTCAACGTTGTCATCCAGGATGGCCTCACATCCATCGCGGGATCCTCGCCGACAGTTCTCCAGGGGCTCGTCAAGGTCATTAATACGCTGCTCAATGCGGCCATTACCGGATTTTATTTTAGTTTTATTTTTGCCGCCATGCTGTATTTGGTGCATAGCTGGAAGGCGGGAAAGCGGATGCGCTTTGAAGATGCGCTGAAAGCGGCGAGTGAGAAATATATCTCATTATTTTTTGTCGGCTTTCTGCTTTTTCTCCTGATGAACGGGGGACTGCTTGGCGTGGTGATGCCGTTCCTTTTTTCCGTTTGGTTTTATTTCGCTCTCTATGTCGTCTTGTTTGACGATGAGCGCGGGCTGGCTGCTCTGGCAAAAAGCCGCTATTTGACGCATGGCATTTTTTTTAGGGTTCTTGGACGGTATATCGCCATTACATTTTTGCTTTTTGGCGTGTTTTCGCTTATCTGGTTCCTCCTGCTTGTGCCGATTGTCGGTTGGGCGCTTTTCAGCATCGCGTTTGTCGTGTTTGGCCTTCTCGCTTTTCCGTTTTTTATCGTATACGAATACTACCGCTATCTGGACGTTGCGGCGGTCCAGCGCAATCTTCCGTTTTCATACACTGCAGGCGATAAATGGGGCATCATCGCGTGGGTTGTCCTTGGCGCGATTATGACCTTTTCATTTTGGACCTATGATATTATCGGCCAGCAGGGGAGGGACCGGTTTACCGAAATAGTCATAGTCCGGATAAACGACGCGCTTCTTCCCATTACCAAACAATGGAATGATAATATCGGGCAATCGTCAGGATTTATGCAGAAACTTCGCATCATCGCACCGCCGGCAAAGTCAGACGAATCAAGGAATCCGACGTATCCAGTCAGCTATTAATGTTTCTGCCAATCACGACCCCGTTGTTATGATTATGGCAATGATGAACAATCGAAATATATCGGTACTCGTTTTCGTTTTCCTTCTTTACATGTTTACGGCAGGCATATCAGTCGCTCAAGCCGTATCGGGTGTTGCCCCGACGAGCATTACGGTACTGGAAATAAATGAGCAGATTCAAGATAAAAAAAGTAAAATTACAAGCATACGCAAGCAGATAGAAGCATATCAGAGGAATATCGCGCGACGAAAAGCAGAAGCGTCGTCGCTCGAAAATGAAGTTGCAATCATCGAAGACGACGTTGCGCAAACGCAGCTGGATATTGAGGCGACACAAACGGAGGTTGATCAGCTTGAGCTGGAGATTCGCGAGGCGGATATGAATATACAGCAGGCGGAGGCGGAGATTGGCCTGCAAAAGGAGCGCCTTGGTGCGTTCATCCGCCAGCTCTACTATAACTCAGAACGCGATTATTTTGAGGTGCTCCTGTCCAACGATAATTTTTCGGATTTTTTTGATAGCGTCTATTATCTTGAGCGCGTGCATGATGATCTTAAACAGACACTTGTTCGCGTAAGGAATCTTCATGATCGTCTACTTGCACAGCGTACGAATCTCGATCAGCAGAAGCAGCGACAGGAGGAATTGAGAAAGAATCTTGAGGTGACGCAGGGAGTATTGGAAGAAAAGCGCGGCGCCAAGCAGCAGCTTATCGTACAGTCGACATTGTCGGCAGAGAAATTCCAGCAGCAGCTTAATCAAGCGCGGGCTGAGCAGGCAAATATTGACAATGAAATCGCAACACTGGAGCGCACTGCGCGGGAGAAACTGAAACTTCTTACATCCGGGCCATTTTCATTCGGTTGGCCCGTCGACCCGAGCAGGGGAATCACCGCATATTTCCATGACACATCATATCCGTTTCGGTATGTATTCGAACACCCGGCAATTGACGTGCGCGCGTATCAGGGAACGCAGATACAAGCGGCCGCGGACGGCTATGTCGGACGCGTACATGAAAATGGCAGGGCCTACGCATACGTCATGCTCATTCATGACAAGGATTTTGCGACCGTGTATGGTCATATGAGCAGGATTATCGTGAAAGAAGATACCTATGTGAAAAAGGGGCAGGTGATAGGGCTGACAGGCGGAGCGCCCGGTACCTATGGATCCGGCCCGTTCACGACTGGACCGCATCTGCACTTTGAAATTCGCCTAAAGGGAGTTCCTGTTGACCCATTAAAGTATTTGCCGTGAGCGTGGATCTGCAATGGAAGAGGATAGGGGTTTCTCATATTATTGACGCACACTGATTGGTATGCTAAAAATCTCCTGAAAGGAGGCCTCGGTAATGCAGAGCATTGCGAGGGTGTTGGTGGGCGCGCTGCTTGTGTGTGGCTGTCTTGTAAGCAGCCATGCGCTGGCATGTTTCATGATTGCTCTGGCAGTGATGACTGCCAGGATGGTCATGGGTCTGCTCGTCGCTGACCTGATCAGGTCAGTAGTCGAGTTGGACGCACCCGACCAGCACTGGGGAGTTTAACGGGAAGCCATCCTTCGGCTTCCCGATTCTTTTTATGTCTTATCCACAGAGAAGTGCCTTTGCAGCGTATTTATCGTGGTATAATTAAACTGAGTATAATGTGTCTACCACTCAGTTAAATATGGATTATAATTTCGTTATGAAATATGAAAGATGCGCCACTCCCCCAACTCGATGATTTCTTGCTTCATATTCAGACACACAATTATTCCGAAGAGACGCTCTATAACTACGAACGTGATTTGGCGGTTTTTGAGTCGTTTCTTGCCGAGCTGAATTGCGATTTTGATAACGTGACCAAGAAAGTTATTGAACAGTACAAGGCCTATCTTACCTCTCGGGATCGAAAGACCGTAAAGCAACAATCAGCGCAAAAAAAATTAGGTTCAGGTTCAATTAATCGCGCCCTTTCTTCCCTGCGCTCATACATGAAGTATCTTATTGAGATGGATTATAGTACTCCCCTTCCGCCCGAAGCAATACGCCTCATTCGAACTGAAAGAAAACACCCGCAGGTGGCCGAGCTTGATGAGCTGGTAAAACTGATAGAGGCGCCAAGTATGCTGGAGAAAAAAAAGATCATCGCCCTTCGCAATCGCGCCATTATGGAAGTCCTCTTTTCAACAGGGATGCGCATTTCAGAGCTGGTAAGCATCAAGCGAATTCAAATTGATACCACCGGACGAATATTCATACGGGGAAAGGGTAAGAAGGAAAGATTTGTCTATCTTACGCCGCGTGCATATCGGCATATTAAAAATTATCTTTTAATTCGTGCTGACACAAACCCAAACCTTTTTATTCCCTATCGCGGTATGAACGTATCCTCTGCTAAAGCAAGGATCTCGACGAATTATGTGCAGGAGCGAATAAAAAAATATCGCGAACTGCTTGGGATTAATATTCCAATTTCAGCTCATTCTCTAAGACATGGGTTTGCAACGTATCTTGCCGAATCGGGCGCAAACCCGGCAGCCATTCAGATTCTCTTGGGACATGAGTCGCTCGACACGACAACTCGCTATGTTCACGCGTCTGACCGATACGCACAAAAAACACACCAAACATATCATCCGCTTAAAAAATAATCATCGGTGACGTGAGAAGTTTATATTCCTACTGTGGCATGAGGTCCATTCCAAGTATTCGCATCAGTGCTTCCGTCACATCATCAACGTAGGCGCGATATTTCTTGAATGCATCCTGAACCATTTCTTCTGTAATATCAGCCGGCATTACCTCGTCTGGTGCGCTGTGTTGCCGCCTGCATAATTCAACGCATTGAGACAGGGCGGTTGCATGTTTTTGTTTTTGTGCCGCTATCACTTCAAGTAGTTGCACGCGTTCGTGGGCTGCATAATCGAGTTGATCAATCAGGTGGAGATTCATATTCTCAAAATCATTGGAAAAGCTATCGCGTGAAGTATTCCTTAAGAATTCATCATCCATATATAATCTAAGATCGTCAACGCATTTCATAATCTGAAATGGAACGTTTCCCTTTTGAACATCGCTCAACTCATCAAAGAGGCCATTCATTTTCCAGCGCTCCCTCATCGCAATCTTAACATCATTTGTAATATGCTTCTCACCCACCCAGGTTGCAGTCGAGCTTAATTGCGGCTCACCCATACTTTTAAAAGTTAAAAAATTAAAACATCATTTTAGTTTCGCGAATGCGCTTCATTTCCTGCACTTCCTGCCATTGCGTCCACTGTTTGTCAATATAGTCGGTAATCTCTTTTTTAAATCTATCAACACCATAGCGCAAGGAATATATCCTGAGCGTTTCGGGATCAAAGCGTGAGGGATCGAAATGTAAAACGGCATCAATGAGCGCAGCGTAGTCCTGGTCATAGAAGAAAACCCCGGTGACGCCGTCCACGACTGTTTCCAGGGCGCCGCCTGCCGCATAGGCAATGACCGGTCTGCCTGATGCGGCTGCTTCCAGTGTCGTAATACCAAAATCCTCCTCTTGCGGATTGATAAAGGCGATGCATTTGCTGTACAGCTCGCACCGTGTAGCATCGTCCGCCGCGCCGACAAACTCGATATTTTTTCTTGCAATCTTCCGTAAGTTCCGATACTCAGGCCCATCGCCGAATATTTTGAGCGGTATGCCCAGGCGGTTAAACGCCATAATTGGTATGTCAAAACGTTTGTAGGAGACAAGACGCCCGCCCGCCAGATAGTAATCATCGCACGTTTTCGACACGGTAAACGAATCAAGCGCAACCGGCGGATAGATGATATCGCTCTCGCGGCGATAAAATTTTGAAATGCGCTCGCGGACGGTCTGCGAGTTTGCGATAAACTTATCGACACGACCGGCGGCAAGCGTATCCCACATGCGAAGCCGCGTAAGCATGAACGGCAATACTTTTTTAATCGGATAGGGTACGTTCAGCTCTCGGATATACTGGTGCGTATCCGTCCACAAGTAGCGGGTCGGCGTATGGCAGTAGCAGATATGCAGCGTTGTTGATTTTGTGATGATTCCCTTTGCAAAGGCAGACGCACTGGAAAGAACAATATCGTATTCTTCAAGATTGTACGATTCCGTCGCCGTCGGCATAATCGGCAGAAGCCACTGATATTTTTTTTTGCCAAACGGTATGGTCTGGAGAAACGATGGACGGATGACATCGGGCGGCAGGAGCGAGCCGATCTTTTTCTTATCGTAGACAAGCGTATATATCGGCGCGTCCGGGTAGAGCTCATTGAAGATACGCAGGACTCGTTCAGCGCCGCCTACCTGCATGAGATGGTCATGTACAAGGGCAATGTTGATCATACGCGCGATTTTCTCATGAGCACCGCAAACGGGGTTTTTAGCAAAATAATTAAATCAACATACGGTGACCAGTTTTCAATATAGAAGAGATCAAGGCGCGCCTCATCATCAAAGTTCAGATCGCTGCGGCCGCTAATTTGAGCAAGTCCGGTGATGCCCGGTTTGACGCTGAAAAGTCCATGGTGCTTGATGTCATACCCCGCAACCTCCTGCGGCATGTGAGGGCGCGGGCCCACCAAACTCATAGTGCCAAGCAGCACATTGAACAGCTGTGGGAGTTCATCCAAGCTTGTTTTCTCCAAAAATCGTCCCACGCGAGTCCTGCGCGGATCGTTTAATACCTTGAATACAGGACCCTTTCGCACGCTCTGGTTTTTGACAAGTTCCTGTTGCAGTTTTTCTGCTGCTCCGGTACTATCATATCCCGGTCCGGTGCAGTAGTTGATGTGCATGTATCTGAACTTATAGACAGCAAAGAGACCTCTCTGGCCGACCCGGATATTTTTATAGATCACCGGGCCGCGCGAATCAATGGCCACAAGGAGCGCGATGAGCAGTATGACCGGAAAGAGAAGGATGATGAGGAACAATGAAATAATAATATCGAATAATCGTTTTGATATTCTCCCCCACCCTTCCAGCTTTGTTCGTTTTATTTCAATCAGCGGAATGCCTGCAAGCATTGTCATGGCAAGCCGTTTTGCAGACACCACGTCGGCAGCATAGCGAAGCGGAACGTGCAGGTAGAGAGCAAACGCCGCGATATTTTCAAGAATAGATCGTGGCAGTGAAGGGTCAACGACAATGATCTCATCGATATTCTTTTTTTTGATATCCTCGGCAAGGCGCGCCTTTGCTTGGTCGGAAAATGAGTCAAACGTACCGGCGATGCGATATCCGTATCCGGGGTGCGCGGCAAAATCGTTGGCAAACATGGTACATCGTTCAGCGGGCCCAATAAGGGCTACGGGATGGATGCCGATACCATACTTAAAAAGGAGCGCGCGGATATACCGCAGGAGTCCCCTTCCAATGACAAGCGACACGATACTCAAAAGCCAGATGGCAATGATGATAAAGCGAGAAGTAAAGAGTTCCTGCCGGAAGAAAATAAACACAACAACCAGCATGATTGCCGTTGAACATGCGGTGAAAATGCGTTGAACCTCGTTTTGGATGCGCGTAAAGCCGATGGAATACAATCCCGACAAGGCAAGAATGACGATAAAAAAAAGAGCAACAAATGCGCTCCAGACAAAAAACTTTGTAAATGGGATCTCAAAAATGACCGGGCGGACAGACGCAAGGGCCGTGAAGCGTAAAAAATACGCAACCATGCCCGCCACCATAAGCATCAGAAAATCAAGCGGGATAAGGATGGCTGTAAAGGTAAGATCTGAACGTTTCATGCCCGAAAATGAGAGTGGTGAAAAATATCTTCACAGCAATTCAATGATATCACCAAACAATCCCGTAAGCCGAATTCTGTCCTCCGACGTATGCCGGAGTGATGATCATCTCTCTAGCCCGTTGCTTACGCAGCGGGTCATGCGAGCGAATATGCTCTTGCATCTGGTAGGTGTTTGCCAAGCAGCCGCATCACTGCGGCTCTGGTGCGCTCTTACCCCTGTACGAATGTACAGCGTCAATTCTTCATCGAATATCCGCACCATTTCACCCTTACACAACCAAAAAATCGGCTGAGCGGTATGTTACCCCGACGCGTGTCGGAGCTCCTCGTAAAAGGACTTTTCTGTTGCTCCCCTGCCGTTGTTTCCTTGGACAGGGAAATGAATACATATTCACACTATCCCGTACGATTATGTTCACAATTAAGGCGCTGTACTGAAATAACCTGTTCATATTCGCGCAGATATTTGCGTCAGATTTATTGTTAAAAAATCTGAAGAATATAGTCATATTTC
>JACQWH010000029.1 GCA_016209345.1 Candidatus Uhrbacteria bacterium | reverse complement strand
GCGTTGTATGTCAGCATTCTTGATTGCGCCGGTGAGGAAATAGTGTTTAGCAAATTGGCGCGGAACATCAACATATCTCCGTCGATTCTGGAAAAATACTTACGGTATCTCATACAGACATTTCTCATTTTTTCAGTTGAAAGGACGAAGACAAAAAGGGTTTTGCGGCAAAGGCGCGCGAGTAAGGTCAAATTTTACGCGATGGATTCCGCGGTGCGCGCGGCAGTGCTCAAGAGTAGAATGGATATTTACGATGACACTACTGAAATGGGCATATACGCGGAGAATCTTGTCGCATCCGCGGTACGGCGCCGCTTATCGGGTCGGATCAACAGTGGGATATGGTATTATCGCGAATCCGACCGATACGAAGTTGATTTCATAGTCAAAGAGGCCGACTCTCTTTTGCCCCTTGAAGTGAAATGGCGCCGCGACGTACCCGCTCTCAAATCGCTTGACCGTCTCTGTGCTAAATGGGGATTGCGGGAAAGCGCGCTTGTTACCCGTGACCACGACTTCACCTATCGCGATAACCGACTCTCAATCCCTCTATGGTTTTTCTTATTGATGGCATGACAAGAAAGAGCATTTCCCTCGTTTAAACTATGCACTTTTGAGAGAATTTATTTTCACTATGCAAAAAACAATAAAGAAAACTAACAAGAAAAATCAGAACATCCCGTCATCTGGATTGTGCGCAAATCCAAAAAACCGAGATATAATACAGAGTGTTGCGATAGCTGGGTCTGTGGTGATGAAAGCCAGTATGTGATGTTTTCGTATTCACGCGATATTTGCTCGCGCAATCATCGCTAAAGCTACGGCGCGGTGCTAGTCAGAAGTCAGCGTCAGGATTTTCCTTGAAAAAAGTTCGAATTTTATCCATCAGGGGCAGGTTTGCAAACAAAAATGCAGAATCGCGTCCTTCGGGCGATAACTATTAACAATCTCTATATGAAAAAAATCATTATTGGCATCATTGCATTTTTCCCAATCGCGGTATTTGCGGCAGGGGAGCCGAATACGTATAACAATGATTTCTCTATCAATCTTCCCAATCGCGCGGAAGATCTGCGCGACATTCCGCCGCTCTCGAACCCGGGGATGTTCGGGAGCCAAATCGTTGCCGGTGTTTCATCAATTCGCGTAACGTATAGCAATCGCGATATCACGTATAACGAGAAAGGGTTTGAAAAATTTTCCTATCGACCATACAGCGACACCATCACTGCCGCAGAATTGATCAAGACAGAAACTGTGAAAACGCTCGCAGGTACGAGGTTGTATTTTTTTAATAGGAGTAGCCGGTCGCTTCTTGTCGAAAGCGCCGACGGGAAGCTTGCAAACTTTGGCATGAGTGAACCCGCCCCCTTAAGTCAAGAACCCGTGTACAGCTATATCTTCCAGCGTCCCGGCACGTACTCGGTCAGGAATAAGCTCATACCATACCAACAAGTTGTTATTGACGTGAAGGATCCAAGAGAAAAAGACATATGCGTGATACGCGATACGTATACGAAGGAGGGCGTTACTCAAACAAAAGAATATCGCGCACAATGGTGTGATGTGCCACGCGACGCATCTGCCGTTATATATCCGGAGGATGAGATAAAAAAGGAGGAGAAGGTGGAGGCGATTGCAGATGAAAAAAAAGAATCCCTCTTTTGTATTCAAATTATTGCGCGAGCGCGGAATAAATCAACAGGCGAGATAAAAGAATTTCCAACGCCCTGCGCTATTCCTGCCGGCTGGGAGAAGCTGCCGCTTGGATACGAGGTAAAAGTGCAACCGCGCGGGGAACAACAGCAGCACGTACAACAACCGCTCCCAAAAAAACTTTCCCACCTCAAAGGGAGAATTCTTCTCCAGGTGCAGTCGGCAGGCGAGGCGTGGTATGTCAATCCCAATACCGGGGATCGCACGTTTTTGGGGCGGCCCGCAGATGCCTTCGCTGTTATGCGAAAGCAGGGCATTGGCATAAGCAACAACGACCTCAAACGGCTCTTTGGGATTGTGCCAAGCGGTGAAAAGCAACTGAAAGTAAAAGATATCATGCTCGGACAACGGCTTGCCGGTGCCATCGTGCTCCACGTTGAGCAAAATGGCGAGGCGTATTACATCGATCCCGCCACTATGACCGCCTATTTTCTCGGGCGGCCTTCCGACGCCTTTGACATTATGCGAAAAAGGGGGCTGGGCATCACAAATGATAATCTCTCAGCGGTTCCGCAGGCATCCTCATCTGCCCAATAGCGGTTTCCTTATATTCCAATGTGCTAATATGAGTCTGTAGAATTTTGTTCTACAGACTCATCCCGCACATGGTTGCGGGATCCAGAGGCGTTATCTGTAAGGGCTTTTATTCAATGAAAGCCCTCAATAGGTCGGTAAAAACCGTTTTTCACCAGTCTCAATATAGTGTCATGGAACACGTAAAAACAATTTTACAGAAATTTGGTTTTTCAGAAATTGAAAGCACGATTTATCTTGCCGCGCTTTCGCTTGCCGATCCCGGGGCTTCTGACATAGCAAAAAAAATCGGCAAAAACAGAACCGCAACTTACTTCCATATTAAAAACTTGGTCAGAAAGGGGCTACTAAAAGAAACGCGGCGTGGAAAAAAGCTTCGATTTATTCCACTGCCTCCCTCTGATTTGGCATCATCAATGAGCTCTGTTGCCGCTGACCTCAGACGCATTGTTCCGCGTCTGGAGTCGCTTGAAAAAATTGAGCGCCAAACCCCTGTTGTAGAGATTACAGAATCAAAGGAAGGTTTTTATAAAATTTACGAAGAGGTGTCCGCTCAAGAGCCAGGATCTCTTTTTCGGGTCATTGAAGGGAAAAAAGCAATTGGTGCCGAATTTCTTCTCCTTTCTGAAGAGGAGTTAGGCGCATTTTTTCGAAAAAACGCCGATCGGCATATTGTCGCTAAAGCGATCTTTACGGAAGAATCAATCTCAGTTCCGAAAAAAATGCTCAGCAAACGAAATTTCGAAGTCCTTACCGCGCGTGACTGGAGCATGCGGACACTTCCCAAGGAAATTCTTCCTTTTCAGCAGCTCCTTTTTATCTATGGCGATAAAATCGCTTTCCTTTTTCCTGACACGAATCTCGTTGTAACCATTACGCACCGCAACATTGCAGAATCTTTAGCAGCACTATTCGATGGGTTGCATGCATTTGCCCGGCCAGCAGAATGGTACCAGTAATCTCCCGGCTTAGAGTAAAAGGTGTCTGACCCCACGAGAGTTGTGTTATTAATCCCATCTTGATTTGCGTTTCTTGTGGCGGCACGGTAAAATATCATTTAAGAAATTTGGCATCATCCTTACAACCAAACAAACCAGAGTATATCTGGAATCCCGTTGAATCAGAACCGTCTTAGGGCATGGAAACAAATAACCACTCCAATCTCATCTCATATTCACATCATCTTTACGTAAAAAAATCCTCAAAATATGACTATATTCTTCAGATTTTTTAACATAAATCTGACGTAACTATGAGCGAACTTGGAGCGGTTATTTGTTTCCAAACCCTAAGCAATACTCATACACACCCCGTATGATTTCTTCGATAAAGCAACTACGCACGGGAATAAACATGGCGGGATGTATAAAGCGTTGCGGAACGAACATACATTTGATAGAGTAGAACAATGGAAATAACAGAAAAACAAGAAAAGAAGATCGCGGAAGTAGCCGAGAAGTATGGGCTGAAGCTCGTGCTGCTTTTTGGTTCACAGGTACATGGACGGACGCATCGTGAAAGCGATATTGATATCGGTGTCCTCCCTCAAAAGGCGCTTTCATTTACCGACGAAGTATACCTCGCGACGGAGTTTATCAATATATTTGGCATGACGGCGGATTTTACGAATTTGTATAAAGCGCCACCACTTCTTCTCATGGAGGTCATTAAGAATAATCACGTCCTCTATCAAGAAGAGCCGACAGCGTATACGGATTTTTTTGTCTATGCCAAACAAAGGTTTTCAGAGGCAGCGCCTATTTTTGCGATGACTGATGCCGCAGTCAGGCGCTTTTTTGACAAGAATATATGATCGATAAAATTTTTCTCCAAAGACGCATTGAACGAGTGAGAGGGTATTATAATGATTTGACTGAGCTTTTGGCAATGGCGGATGGTATGTCTCGAAAAATCTTTTTTTACTATGCCGTTGAACGTGTGATTCAGCTCATCGTCGATGAGGTCATTGATATGAATAATCATCTTATCAGTGCCTTAGCATTCTCGGTTCCCGATGATTTTCAATCAACATTTCGGGTACTTGCGGACAACAATATAGTGTCAGAAAAATTAGCCGAGCGCCTCGCCCCAATTGTTGGGTTGCGCAATCGGCTCGTACATCGATATGAGACAGTTGATAGAGAACTCATGCTGAGGATGATAGGACGCGAAAAGGAAGACATACAAGATTACGTTGCCGTCATAGAACGCATGGTTGAACGAAATGGGGACTGACCCCATTATTGCCATTATCATACATTATCACCAATTTTTCTATGAAAACCGGGCACATGACCGAAAGGCAATTATTAGACGCACTGAAAGACGCCGCAAAAGCATATGATGCGGATATTCGCGCGCTTAAGAAAACATATATGCAGGATATTGCCGCACTGCAGAACAAAGCAGATGAGTCCGCGGCAAAGAAGGTTCGATCATCATTGCGCAATCATATATGAAGATATTATCAGATCGCGACAGTTTAAGAGTTGGTACGTGGAAGATGAGAAGTATGGATGATCCAAACATTGCGTACAAATATCAAAAAATAAAAATGATATTCGATGGTCTTGTTGCCGATGAAGTTTACCGAGGAAAATTTCAAGATCTAAAACAAATAGAGGATTTTATTTCGAAAAGTCGTGATATTTTTCAGAGGCAGTATGGCAATGTTCATGAAATGGATTGGATTGACCATGAAATACTGGATGAGGTTGTCGGGGAGTTTATGGCGGGACAACGACCGCATGAAGAGCGGATGGTTTTGGGTGATCTGGCCAGTGTGGGCGAGCTGTTTGGCCGAGAGTATGCGGAACAAAACAAAAAGTGCGAAATGACGGAAGCGATATTGGCAGACGTTTATGAAAAATGCAAGAAGCTGCTCTCCCATAAGGTGCGGCCCGATCTTATGGGTATACTTGATGATATTTATTTGGGTACATTGGCAAAATTGCGCTTGCGCTTGGTTCGGCTCCACGGAGATTTTTTTAAACTGGAAGATCGCGCAGAATCAATTGTTGGAAATGAAAATCAGGAGGAATCAATTGACCAAAAAGCGGCACGCACTCGAAAAAGTATTTCTGAGATCATTGACATCGGAGTCCCAAAAAAAACTCCAGAGCAACGCGCAGATCAAATTCATGACAATATTTTTCAAACTGAAATCGCATTTGCAGGGTGCAGGAATTTGGTTGCGGATATACGCATGCGGCTTGATGGAGAAGAGTTTGGGCGTATGACCCCAAGCACCAGGGAGCACCTCGAAGAACTCTATATGGCACTCGATAAAAAGGCCGCGTTTACGCGATATTATAGAAATAAAGCGCGTGAACGGCTCGAACAGAATGATAGTGCTTCGGCGAATCAGCTCGCCGGTACGTTCAAAGAAATGACGCGCTCTCTCCAGGATGATGCGCGGCAGTTGATTGCTATAGTTAACAGATATTCGGGAGGCGGAGCGAAACAGGAGCGCAAGCAATCTCTACATGATGAGCTTAAAGAAAAAGCTGACGCGTTGTTCTTAAACGCACGGTGGCAAGCAATTGAATTGTTCGATAACATTGCGCAAAAACAAAATGAGTTACATGCCCTGAAAGCGATTATTAATCCCGATGACGAACGGCGTCGTACGGCGTATCTTATTGATATATTGAAAGGTGAAAACGGCGACCACGGGATCATCGAAGAGGCACGTATGCGCATTCTGGACTCTGAAAGAAAGGTGGCATCTTTATATGAGGAGCGGTCAGTAAATTTTTTACAGGGAGAGCATTCACCTGATAGTGCTATGCAAAAAACATTCGCAACGGATTATACAAACGCCGTTCGCGTATATTATGATGCCGTAAAAACATACGCAGACAATGTCAGCCGCCTCAATGATGCATACGATTCTTTGTTTCCTGAGTAATCCGCTGCAAACATCATTACATTTGAAGAATAAATTTATCATATGATTCTTTCACCAGATAAACTGAGCATGCCGCGGTATACTCCGACGACAAATGAGGGTAGAATTACCGGGGAGATTTTCCAAAAATTGAAAAAGGAAAATAAAGAAGCGCTGGGTCAGCTTGCGTGTCGGCTTGATCGAGAAAAGGAGGTGCGGCAGACAGATCTTATCAACGAGCTTGTGATTCATGAGTTGCAGAAGGCAACGCTGCATGGTCGTCATGTGAACATTGATGAAGATCTTATCCGTCGAGCGGTCATGTCGATGATTCCAGAAGGGAAAAAAGAGGGTGATCGTTTTTACGAAGTGATCACCGACTTTAAAAAAGCATTGGATGCTGGTAACTATGAGCTGGTTAATCAAATATATGAAGATCCCGATCGCTATGGTATGCGAAGATTTACGAATTTTTTTGAAAGCAAAGCAGCCCCGCGATATAATGGTCGACTTCAAAATTATTTAAAAACAATTATCGAGAGGCGAATAGCCGATTTGCTGAGTCCTGATCCGCGGAATCCCGGCGGGGGACCGGATCCGGCAGATGCAGCTACGTTTGCGGATATGTTCGCCGGAATTTCAAAGATCATGCACGATATGACGCTTGAACAGATTCCTATTGATCCTGTGGCAGTGACTGGCAATGCAGGGCTTCAGGCGCAGATCAACACCCTGCTCGGCACGCAGGCAGGTTCAGGCGTTCGACCAAAGGTATACGAAGCGCTCCGACTTAATCTAGTTGCGCCCGGAAGTATTGATCCAGGTGTTGATAGGGTGGCGCGACAGTTTGCCGGAGAGAGAGGGAGTGAGCTTATGGGAGAGCAGACGGCATCATTTGAAGAACAGGCGCGCGTGCTATCACGACCGGGTACTCGTACAAGTGGTTACAATACTCTTGTTGGACAGGTAGAGGCGATTGATCCCGAACAAAGTCGTCTCCTTGATTTGCTCGACGATACACCGCAACCGAAGATACGATTTCCCAATGAAAGTCGCAGGCGGTTTGCTGAACGTCAGGGGCGCTATGATCGGCTTCCCGATCGATTGAAGAATATTGAGGGTTTTGTAGATGCTGTTCAGAAAGAGGTTTTTGAGCCATTCGCGGCTCTTACCATCGCAGATAGAGCTACTTTAAGCACCGCTCGCGCAGAACTCGAAACGGCAAAAAAAAATCTTGATAAGGCGCGAGCCGCAGGGAATGGAGCCGATATCACGCGATATTCAGCAGATACTCTGCGCCATCAGCATACAGTCGATACGCTGTTTGAAAGAATTTCTCGTATGAGTGTTCCACAATTTGGATCCTTTCTAAGGATCCGGGTACGACCGCTTTTATTTCAGCAGCTCTGTCATTCGCTACTTGAGGGTATTGATTCATATAAAACAATGAGGGCGGAGGTATTAAAAATACGTACAATGCCAAACATTTCGTATGTATATCAACTCGTTGACTTAAAAACATTACACGACTCTACATTTCGGAATATGTATCTTATTCCTATTATACGCGCACGATTAGGGAGAAGTGCCGTGCCAATAGTAGAACGGCAGGCATTGATTGACGCAGAAGTAACGACCGATTATGAGTTGGGATTATGGGGGCTGTAAAATTTAAGTCCATACTTTTACAATTTTTGGCAGAGTTTTATTTGAAAAATAGTGAATACATACTGTTCCCCTTGCATTTTCCCTGTGGTATACTGTGCATATCACGATTAGAGCACTGTGATGCACAAATTTTTACAGAACAAGCGGCTTGTCAGCACGACGAGTGTTATTGTTGTGCTCATTATTATTGTTGGCGTTTTTGGATTTCGCACTTCTGCCAGTGCGGGGATTTTTTCTTGGGTTGGTGATGCTACTGCGCGGGCGTTTGGCATGGTTTTGGGTGGGTTCATCGCGTTGCTCGTCCAGCTCATCGGCGGACTGGTTGTCAATCTGATGTACCTGCTTCTTGCCATAGCGCAGTATAACCAGTTTCTTGCGTCAACAGCCGTGACGACCGGATGGGTGGTGGTTCGCGATGTGGTCAATATGTTTTTTGTCGTGGTGCTCCTGGCAATAGCACTAGGCACCATTTTACAACAGCAGCAATACAGCTATTCTCAAACATTGCCGAAATTTCTCGCCGCGGCAATTCTTGTAAATTTTTCCAAGACAATTTGTGGACTGTTTATCGACTTTGCCCAAATAGTAATGATGACATTTGTCGGGGCGTTTTCACAAGCCGGCGGCGGTAATTTTGCCGTGCTTATCGGACTCAATCGGCTGTTGTCAATGGTGCTTTTTAGCGGATCCGGAGAGGCGAAACAGGTGCAAGCCGAGTCAGCTTTAATGGGGATGGTTCTCGCGCTTATTTTTGTCAGTTTGGCACTCATTGTCATCGCCATCATGGTAGCAATTCTTGTTATCCGTATTATTGCGTTGTGGTTTCTCATCATTCTTTCACCCGCCGCATTTTTTCTTATGTCGCTTCCCCAAGATAGGGGGTATGCTTCAAAATGGTGGGATCAGTTTATCAATTATCTTTTGGTGGGGCCGGTCATGGCATTTTTTCTCTGGCTTTCCTTTACAATCGTTGCAGTTGCTGGAAATGGTATCAACGATTCAAACGATATCTATATCGCTACAGAGCTCGGCGTTCATTTTGAGGATAGAAAGTTTTTAGCCGGAGAGCTGGCAGACGTTGGACAGAGCGGTATTTCAACCATTGGCGGTATGGCCGGATACATCCTTGGCATTGGTCTGTTGATAGGATCACTGATGGCTGCCCAGCAGCTTTCCTCGGTTGGCGGGAGTATGGCCGGCGGGGCGATTAGCGGATTTAAGGACTATATGCAAGGAAAACGCGGACCGTTTAATCCGCTTCGTACCGGTCGCGAAGTACTGGGAGGGTTGGGGAGTAGGTGGGAGAAGAGAAGAAAGGAGCGCGTTGAACGGCTTACCGATCGGGTGCAAAGCGCGATTGGTGTTGTCGCGTCCGCACCTCGTAAGGGTGCACAGCAATTAATTCGCGGGGCCATGCAGACAGAAGCGGGTCAGGCGGTTGCTCGAGGGTACAGGCAAGTTGAACACGGACTTGATAATGTTATTCGAACGAGTACCGGCGCATTGACCGGCGGACATTTTGAGCTTGGGTTTGGGAGGGATTTTCGTACCCGCATTGAGGAGCAGAAAAGGAACAATAGTCTTGAGGCAGATACAAATCGTCAGGCGGCGGGAACGCTGCGCGCCGACGTCGTACAACGACAGAATACGGTTCAAGCTGATGAGCGTGAACGCGATGAGCATATTCGACTTGCGCAGGAGGCACGTGGTCAAGGCAACATTCCACTTGCGACAACTCATGAAAATGAGGCAACGCGCCTACAAACACGAATCGATCAAAATAATCAAATCATTGAACAGCATAATGCTTCTGCCGATCACCATGATAATCTTGTGCAAGCGGCAGAGTTTCGAGGGCTTTTAGCAACGCTGCGGAGAGGGTTTGCGGGATTTTTTGGTGCATCGGTTCGTACTGCTGCTCTTGGTTGGGCGGGGTCGGGTGTTGCTGGTTTGGGCGGAGCTGCCGCTGGTGCACTTCCGGGCGGATTGATGGCTGCCGCGGTTGTTGGACCATCACAATTAAGCAGGTTGGGGCGCTGGGGGGAGGTACAGAAAGTTGATGCAAATGAAGCACAGGCAAATGCCGTTGACGCAATTGCAAAGAAACATGCGGGCAAATCAAATGAAGAAAAATGGGAAATGTATACAGGAGTAATACCGGGACATGCCGATACCGATGAAGAAAGAATGGGGCTATTAAAATCATTGATAGAAGAAGATGGATTGCGCGATCGTCCGGCGGACGAAATACGACGCATGGTTCAGGGGCATAATGCTATGTCAGGGACCGTAGAGTCGTTTGATCGGCTTATCAAAACTAAACGCCCGCAAGACGCCTTGCGCCCCATGACACACGATCAACGAATTGAATCATTTCGCTCGGGAAAGTGGAAACCGGAGGATATTAAAATGGCAGATATTACGGTCCCGGGAAATCCGAATGACAACGCCCAGGCTCAAGCGCTTATAGGAGCCCTTGCAGATCCAACAGTTGATCGGCTCGGCGAATATCTTAAGAAAGTGACCGCAGATGTTCGGACTCGCATGATGCGAGCATTGACCGATGAACAGTGGCAGCAGTTATTTAAAACAGGACAAGTTACCGCAAAAGATATTAAAATTGCTGATATTACCGGAGCAAATGCGGCGCCGAATTTTTCTCCTGCAAATTTGATGCACCCCGATGTCAATAAGATGGGCCCTTTTTTGAAAGATGCCGATGCCGACGTGCGCCGTGAGACGCTTTCACGGCTGAATAACGCACAGTGGCAGGAATTATTGCGCACAGAAGAGCTGGCGCCAGCCCAAATTCGAGAAACCGACGTGAACAATGATTTTATTGATAATCTAGCTGACCCAACAGTTGACAAGCTTGGTGATTATACTAGAAAGGTTTCGGCGAATGTACGCAATCGTATGCTTGACGTGTACAGGACTCGTCTCGAAGCTCAATTAGCCGCCGGAACTGCAGTTACGAGAAATGCGAGCGGAGGAGTTGATTTCAATGCAGTTTTTGCGCGTGATTTACGTCAATTTTCTGGCGCTGCGGGGGATGGAGCCGTTAACGCACTATTTGCAATGGATAATAATGGCCGTGCGATTCCCGGTGCATTCAATCCTGCTACCCACGGGCTTGCCATAGAAGGCATTCTGACCGACTCAGCGAACTCGAGCGTATTGGCGGGTATGACTCGGGAAACACTCACAAATCGTACAAGTCAAGTCCAGCTAAGAGTTCCCCGACTTAATCTTGGTGCATTTTCACGGCTTGTACGTGGTGGCGCTGAGAACTATATTAATAAGGGAAGGGCATCTTCGAATATTACGGCATTTACCCAGGAAGTACTGGATCGTGCGAGGGCAGGAACGTTTGGCACGGCAAGTACTGACATTCAAGATGTTGCGCAGAGATCTCTTGGCAGTTAATGTAATGCTATGTCATATCTTGAAAACATACCACAATATATTCGATCGATTTTACTGTCGCCGGAGTTTTATTATTGGATAGATTCGGTAAAGTCGCAGCTCAATCTTTTTACAAAGGAGCAGGATGCTCTCAATGATATCATTGAGGAATTGTTCAAAAAAAATATACGGCCTGAAGATCTTAGGGGAATATTTTTGCAGCGTTTGGGCATTTCGGAGGAGCAAGCAACAGCACTCGAGCGGACATTTTTTATTAATCTCGTTCTGCCATTTATTGATTTTTTTGGGAATCACATTGAGTATTTTCAAAAAAAATACGGTGATCCGGAAAAAGCGCTTGAAGAGAGCAAGACCATGCCATTGTTGTTGAAAACGATAAATGAGGCGTTGCGCGAAAAAGCGGCAGAGATTGAAGATCTTGATGCCAATAGAGAAAAGGGAGCGGTAGACATGGCGGCGCTTTTTGAGAAAAATCTTACCTGTCATTTTTATGCCCCCGACGATCCGTACAAAGTGTCACTGAACAACACCATCATTTTTCTCATTTCAAACATCGAGGGATTCGTTGATACGCTTCTTAAATCGCTCTACGCAAACGAGGAGCATATTGGCAAAGAGACGATGCGCGTTGGGGAAAAAGACGGGCAGCCGCCGACCGTTGGCAATTGGATTCAGGATCTTTTGGGATTTTCCGGCGGGACTGCGTCAAGCATTAAAATCGCGCAGTACATGACAGATAACGCGAACGCAAAGAAGCTATCGGAAAAGGACAAAGAGGCATTGCGGCGGCTGTTTGAAACATTTACGGTGTTGAAAAATTTTCCGGAAAGTTTTCAGAAGACATCGCCGGAACACTGGATGGTTATCCCATATCACTTGGCGGAACTTGAGGCGAAAACCGCGCGAGAGCTGCCGGGGGTGCCGGGGGAGGAACAGAATCAAGAATCAAGAATCACGGGACAGAATCAAGAATCAAGAATCACGGGACAGAATCAAGAATCAAGAATCACGGGACAGAATCAAGAATCACGAATTACGAATCAAGAGAAAGAGGGATCTCTCCCTGCGGTCGCTGCGCTTCCCCGCAATGACGTTGCTGCCGTGGCGTCGGTACACCCCGAGCCCTTACTACAACCTACAACCTACAACCTACAACCTGCCTTGGTGGTTGATTATGACAGGGTTATCACACATATTCTTGAGGCGGCTGCGGTAAAACTTTCCGACGATGTCACTAGCCGGGTAAAGCCGATTCTTTCATCGCGCGTGCGCAATATTCGCAACAGTATTGATACGAGCGAACGGCTGAAAGCGGCGCTTGCCGATGGCGGCGCCGGATTGTCTCCTGAGGATGCCGAGAAACTTTTGAAAGAGGCGAACGTGGCAGCGCAGGCGATTGTGGCGGGGAAGGGGTTAGAACAGCTTTACGATTCAGGAATCACGGGGCAGAATCAAGAATCAAGAATCACGGGGCAGAATCAAGAATCACGAATCACGAATCAAGGGGGGGCACAGAAGCAGGAATCACGAATCACGGGGCAGAATCAGGAATCAAGAATCACGAATCAAGGGGGGGCACAGAAGCAGGAATCAAGAATCACGAATCACGAATCAATGGCAGAAATGGGGTCAGCCACACCATCCCTGAAACCTGAAACCTATGACCTGCAACCTGTTCCTGAGCCACCCCTGAAACCTCAAACCTATAACCTGAAACCTGAGCCAGTGATGGTCATTAAAGAAGTGGATGGCGTGCCGATGCTGGTGCAGTCAAGCGCAAAACGAAAAATGAAAAACGAAAAATTATCGCTGGAAAAGACGGAGAAACAGGAAACAGGAATCACGAATCAAGAACCACGAATTACGAATCAAGGGGAGGCAAGAGGAGGGCAGGGGCAGAATCAAGAATCACGAATCACGGGACAGAATCAAGAATCAAGAATCACGAATCAAGGGGAGGTACAGACCCCACCCGCAACCCCTGTTGGTCCCCAACTAACCCCTAAACCCTCTACCCTAGCCCCTAGTACTGCACCCCCCCTGAAACCTGAAACCTATAACCTGAAACCTATTCCCATTCCCGTGACGGTTCGCGCAACGCCGACGGCGGGCGCCCCGAAAACGAAAGTTGCGGATGTGAAAGCAGCGCCGCGGCTCGTTGGCGTGATTGATGAGATTCGCGCGCTTACCATTAAGGATTTTCGCCGGCTTTCCCAAGACCCGAAAGAGTCGGTAAAGCGTATCTATGAAAAAATTCAGGCGCTTGAAAAACAATCGCTGACGAAAAAGGCAGAAGCGATAAAGGCATGGAAGGAAAGCGATGTCTACGCGCTCTATCTTGAGATTGGGCAAATCAATATCGGCGTGGATATGAACAAGCTGGTTGAAGAAAGAAAAACAGCCGGAAAAGAATATCTCACGGCGGAAGAGTTTGACGCGCTGTTGGAGTTGAATGAAAAGCTACGGTTCTAGCTTTGTGAGTACGGGAAAACGATGATATACTATTTGCAGAAAGGAATCAAGAATCATGAATCAAGAATTAAGCAAGCATACGATCCGGTCATTTACAGATTTGAAAGCATGGCAAGAAGGCCACACCCTTGTTCTGAAAATATACAAGATAACCCAATCCTTTCCAAAGGAAGAACAGTTTGGGTTAACAAATCAACTTCGTAGGGCTGCCGTTTCATTAACATCAAACATTGCTGAGGGTTTTGGCAGGGGGTCATATAAGGAGAAGGCACAGTTCTACTCGATAGCACTCGGATCACTTACAGAAGTTTAGAATCAGTTACTCATTGCGCGTGATATCGGATATATTGAAAAGGAGATATTTCAAGCGCTCGCACAGCATACTATAACAGTAAGTAAAATAACAAACGGGCTTATTAAGGGCACAAAATCGATTGTTCGTAATTCTTAATTCTTGTTTCTTAATTCTTGTTGACATGGACCAAATAACCGTTCCGCAATTTATTGAAAATGAAGACCGCATACTCGGGCCGATTACCGTTCGGCAGTTTGTGATCATCCTCGTTGCCTGCGCGCTGTTGTTCGTTGCGTACAAAACAACAGACCTGACCGCCTTCATTTTTGTCGCCATTCTTGTCGGGGGATGCGCGGGCGTGCTTGGGTTTGTGCGGATCAACGGACAGCCCTTCCATTTTTTTCTCCTCAATACGCTGCGCACGGCAAGCCGGCCGACACTGCGCGTATGGAGAAAGGATGTGCGCCGCGTCATTCACACGGCAAAAGAGACGAAGGAGGAAAAGGCCTTGAAGGAAACCCCGCCGCCCTTACCGCCGCGCGTGAGCGGGCATCGGCTCGCCGATCTCGCGCTTATTGTCGATACCGGAGGGGCATATATGGGTGAAGCAAAGGAGAAGGAGACGGAGTTGTTTTAGGTTTCAGTGATCAGGTTTCAGTGATCAGGTTTCAGTGATCAGGTTTCAGTGATCAGGTTTCAGTGATCAGGTTTCAGTGATCAGGTTTCAGTGATCAGGTTTCAGTGATCAGGTTTCAGTGATCAGAAAAATTAATTTATGAAAGTACAGTCATTTCAGGATTTGATAGTATGGAAGAAGGGTATTGAGCTGGTTCTGGCAATCTACGAACTTACGAGTCATTTTCCCCGGGAAGAGGTTTTCGGACTAGCATCTCAAATGAAACGAGCGGCAGTTTCTATTCCGTCAAACATAGCTGAGGGAAGTATGAGGGGTACGCGGAAGGATTATAGGCACTTTCTTTATATTTCATATGGATCGGGCGCTGAACTGCAAACACAGATAGCCGTCGTAAAGAAATTGCCTTTTGGTGTGAACCTCCAGTATAATGATGTTGACACAATACTCATAGAGGTTATGAAAATTTTGAATACCCTCATAACAAAACTCGGTAATAAACCTGACACCTGCAACCTGACACCTGCAACCTGACACCTGATCTATGCCCAAGAAAAAACAAACAACAGAGCCCAATCCGAAAGCGAATCGCGGTACGCCATCAACGCAGAAACATCTTGAAATTGCCGAGATAAAAAACGATACCGTCATTCTCAAAGACGGCACCCTGCGCGGCGTGCTGCTGGTGTCTTCCATCAATTTTTTTCTGAAGTCGGAAGACGAACAGAACGCGACGATCCAGTCCTATATGCAGTTTCTCAACACCATCGACTACCCACTCCAGGTGCTGGTCCAGTCGCGCAAGTACGACATCACAACATATATTAAGCGTCTTGAGCAACTCGAAGCGCAGCAGACAAACGATCTGCTTAAAATGCAGATGGCCGACTATCGGCAATTCGTCGCCGAACTTGTTCAGCTTGGTGATATTATGGATAAAAAGTTTTATGCCGTGATTCCATACGATCCGGCTACGGATATGAAGCGAGGATTTTTCAAACAACTTTATGAGGTCTTTTTTGCCGCAGGCGAGCTGCGTTTGAAAAACGAACAATTTCTTAAACGTAAGCATATGCTCGACCAGCGCATCGGCAACGTTGCCGGCGGTCTTGTCGGCATGGGGCTCAACACCGTCCGCCTTGATACGCAGTCCCTCATAGAACTTTACTATACTACCTATAACCCTGAAACATCATCCAATCAGCGTATGGCGCCCCTGAGTGATCTTCAGGTAGAAGGAGACGAAGAAGTACCCCTATCCTAGTAATCAGGTTGCATGCTCCAGCTATCAGTAAGAACCCATTCCTAATACTTTCTGACACCTATACCCTGACAACTGACCCCTATTCCTATGGCCTTTCGACCCATTGCAAAAGCGGTAAAAAAAGCTCCGACCCAAGAGAAGAAAGTTCTTGCGCAGAAAAAAGAAGAGGAGCAAAAGCAGACAATCGCAGAGGAGCTTGCTTACCGCCGCGGACTTGTTGCCGTGAAAGATTTAATCAGCCCCGCGTCATTCGAGGTACAGCCGTCGTACGTGCGCGTCGGCGCGAAATACGCGCGAACCGTGTTTGTCATCGGGTATCCTCGATATATCAATGTCGGGTGGTTTGCGCCAATCATTAATTACGCCGCCTCGTTTGACATCTCGATTTTTTTCGCACCGCTCGGCACTCCCCTTGTTCTCAAACAACTGCGGAATAAAGTGGGAAGGGTTGAAGCGGAAATATCATCGGGACAAGAAAAGGGAAAGCCGCGCGATCCGATGGCGGAAACGGCATTGCGCGACATGGAGCGCTTGCGTGACGATCTCACGCAGGGCATTGAGCACTTTTTCACGGTCGGCGTGTACATGACGCTGCTTGCAAACTCGCTTGAGGAGCTGGACAAACTCACCGAAGACATTGAGGGGCTGTTCGGGTCGAAACTTATTTTCACCAAGCGGGTTTATTACCAGGCGGAACAGGGGTTCAACTCAACATTGCCATTATGCAACGACGAGGTGGCAATAGGATTTAATATGAACACCTCTCCTGCCGCTGCCGCGTTTCCGTTCATTTCTTCGGATCTCACGTCTGACAACGGCATTTTGTACGGCATCAATCGCCACAATAACAGCTTGATTCTCTTTGACCGGTTCAGCATGCAAAACGCGAACGAGGTCGTGTTCGCAACGAGCGGCGCAGGAAAGTCCATAGTATCATCTTCCCCGGTTTTAATGAAGGATAGCGACGGTGCTATTAAGCTCGTTCAGATCGGTCCTGCCATCGACGCGCTCGCCAGAAAGCATGTTTTTGAGAAGATCGATGATGATCTTGAAGGTGTCGTTGATCCGGGTATTCAGGTCTATTCTTTTAATAAAGAATTAAAAGGCGAATGGAGCCCGGTGAGCATCGCCGCTCGGAAAGAAGCGCCGGACGATCTCTTCGTGTTTACCATGAAGAGCGGGCGCGAAATTACTGTGACGGGCGACCATAATATGCTCGTGTTGCGCAATGGAGTCGTCGTTGCAGACAAGAGTGCCGATATTTCCGCGGGCGAATCAATTCCTCTCGCACGAGAGTTGTCGGAGTCGGAACATCCGACCACGACGCAAGACATATATGCAGTGCTGGAGAATAATAGCAGAATCTACATAGATGGCGGGCAGTATGTACTAGCCAGGAACTACGCGCGCCTTGCAGGGGCGATCATCGATCCTCGTTTTGATCGCTACCGGTACAACTATAGGACCGGTCGCCTGATTCCGCTTGGGTATTTCTCGAAAATACTTGCGTATCTTGGCATTGATCCGCATGCCGTCTATTCCGAAGTTCGGTTGTGTTCAAAGACAACCAGCTTGAAGGGGACATCACTGCCGCCCATTATGCATCTCACGGCAGAATTAGCTCGATTGATGGGGTATATTGTGAGTGAAGGCGCGATTCGTGAACGGTATATTCTTATTTCAAACGAGGACAAACCGGTGGTTAGCGATATTATCCATTGTCTGAACACTCTAGGATTTTCTTTTTATCGTCGCAAGGATGATGGCTCATTTGTTATTCACGGTCGGGTAATCGTGGAATATATTAAAGCGCTTGGTATTGGAAAAACATCAGCGGACAAACGAATTCCCGGAGTATTGTTTGGGGCGTCATCGTCCATACTGTCAGAATTTCTCAAGGCCTATTTTGAAGGAGACGGGTGTGCCGAGAACCATGCCGTCACCGCCACTTCAAAATCAAAAGCGCTTGTTTCCGATCTCGCATATGTATTTCTTCGTTTTGGTATTCATGTTCGTTTGTCGAAGAAAAATAAATATGCAACCAACACCGCAAGGAAGACGCGAAGAACATATTGGCAGCTATCGCTTTCAGGCCAAGAAAACCTTTCACGCTACGCTGAGTCGATAGGATTTGTCACACAACGCAAGAATACAAAGCTGAAGCGGCTTCTCGGTTTGAAGAGCAACACAAATAGTGACACCATTCCCGTCCAAACCGTTTTTCAGGAGCTCTATGAACTTTTGCCATCTCATCTGCGCGGCATGCAGGACTGTATTGAGCTGAAAAACGGGTCGTATCAGCCATCGCGCGAGAAGCTCCATGCCGTCATTGATCAGATGAATGAGGCGGTGCGGCGTTTTGAGGTATTGAGAGACGAGCTTGAGGTGTTAGCCGCGCTTCCCCACATGTCATCCGTTATCGGCATGGGGGTTTGCGATAAGAATACAAACGGCATTCTTTGGAAAGAGATGGGGCATACCTGGAACAACATAAAGCAGCAGAGGGTATCACCGTACGCGACAAATGTATTGAGGGCGTGGTCATATAGTTCGTACAACAGCATAGATTTTGAACAAGTAAAGCACGCTGTTCATTATGGATTTCGACAGCTTAACCTTTCGATGAAGGATTTCGATCGCTCTCTTCGTACGGGGCTTTGCGAGAGGGGCGACATGCGATACGGCCGGTTGCGCAGTGCTGCGCACCATGTATTATCCGAATACCAGCGCATTGCGTCTCGCCTTCCTCGCGTGAAGGCGCTCATTGCAAAGCTGAAGAATCTTGCAGATGCCGATCTGATATGGGATCCAATAGCGTCAATAAAAAGAATAAAAAATACCGATCGGTACGTGTACGATCTTACCGTCGACAATGAAGTGTTTCTTGCAGGACACGGCGGACTTTTTGTACACAACTCGTTTGCCATAAAATTGGAAATTTTACGCTCGATGATGATGGGAACCGAGATTATGGTGATAGACCCGGAGCGCGAATATAAGCATCTTTGCGATGCGGTGGGGGGTACCTATGTCAACATATCTCTTTCCTCGACAAGTCGCATCAATCCGTTTGATCTGCCGCGGCCGGTTGGCGAGCAAGTATCGACCGCCGACATTATTCGCAGTGCGGTCATTACGCTCAAGGGGCTGATGCGGCTGATGCTGGGAGCGTTTTCTCAAGAAGAGGATTCGACTATTGATCGCGCGCTCCTGGAGGCCTACGCGAAGAAAGACATTACGCCGCAAACCGATCTGTCCGCCGGCGTTGAGCCCCCAACACTGACCGATTTGCAGGATGTGCTCGATGGCATGGAGGGCGGCGCGGGACTTTCCGGAAAGCTGAAAAAATATACCGAAGGGACGTTTGCGGGGCTGCTCAATAAGCCGACGAATGTCGAGACAAAAAACCAGCTTGTCGTGTTCTCCGTGCGCGACTTGGAAGACGAGCTGCGCCCTATCGCAATCTACACCATCATCAACTACATCTGGAATGTCGTGCGATCTCAAATCAAGCGCAGGATTTTGGTCATCGACGAGGCGTGGTGGCTCATGCAGCATGAGGACTCAGCCAGATTTATTTTTGCGCTTGCCAAGCGGTGCCGCAAATATTATCTGGGAGTGACGACCATTACGCAGGACGTTAATGATTTTCTCAACTCGCAATACGGCCGCGCCATCCTGACAAATTCGGCCATTCAACTTCTGCTCAAACAATCATCGGCAGCGATCGATGCGGTACAAAAGACCTTCTTATTGACAGAGGGTGAGAAGTATCTATTATTAGAAGGAGGGCCGGGCGAAGGGATTTTCTTTGCCGGGTCAAAACATGTTGCCATCAAGGTGGTTGCATCGTATTCCGAAGACCAGCTTATCACCACCGATCCGCGCCAACTCCTGGAAATAGAGGCGGCAAAGAAGGAGTTTGAAGATGAGAAGAGGCAGACCCCTAACCCCTAACCCCTAACCCCTAACCCCTAAGAAATGACATTACGTCTTAAAATTATTCTTGCCGGGCTGGGCATAGTCGTTGTGTTGTTGGTGGTATTTTCTTCCATCGCCGTTATTGGATTTTTTAAAAAACAATCGGGGCAGGAAGGGCAGCAACTGGTCGGCGAACAGCCGGCACCCCTGCCAGTGTCGGGGGGTACCGAAAAAATTGAGACGACGCAAGCCGTGCTGACGCCGCCAAACACCGGCGTCGCGTCCGTCTCCGCAAAGCCGGGGAATGAAGTGGTTTCTTTGGTATTGCCGTTTGTCGAACGGTTTGGCAGCTACTCGAACCAGGGGAATCTGGAAAACCTTTCAGAGCTTTTGCCGGTAATGTCGGACGGCATGAAGGCATGGGCGCAGAAACAAATTGATGAGCAGAAAAGGAAAACGTTTCAGACGGTGTACCACGGCGTGACGACCAAGTCGTTGCAGTATACGCTTTCGATATTTGACGATGCGAAAGGGATTGCGGAGATGAAAGTGGCAACCCAGCGCAAAGAGCTTATTGGAACCAGTACGAATGCCCGCGTATATAATCAGGACATCGTTATAAAATTGGTAAAGGAAGACACTGCATGGATCGTGGACGGCGCATATTGGCAGTGATGCCGGCTCAGGTGCCAGGTGTCAGAATCATACACGTATGAAATCAGGGGGGATAAGGCGGTTTTTTATCAGCGCTTTGGACGGTGTGGTTGATCTGATATTTCCTCCCCAATGCACCGGTTGCGGACGGGAAGGCGCGTGGGTATGCGTTTCTTGCGCTCGCTCGCTCGTATTTCATTCCAATGCCCGATGTCCGGAGTGCGCCGCGCCATTTTGGCGCGGATTTTTTTGTCCGCGATGCACCCATGATTCGGCGCTCCTCCAGTGCGTTGCCGCCTTTCAGTATGCAGATGCGCGTGTCGCGCGCATGGTACATTCGTTAAAATACGACTTTGTCACAAAGAGCGCGCCTGCCCTTGGATCGTTCATGGCGCAGGTATGGAGCGGGCTTGGCAGCGCCTCTTGCGCGCTGTGTGTTCCCATTCCGCTCCATCCTTCTCGAGAGCGGGAACGTGGATTCAACCAGGCAGAGCTTCTCGCTCGCGAGTTTTCAAGCCGCGCAGGCATTGTCTGCGTGAGCGACGTGCTTGTTCGCATCCGACCGACATCTCCGCAAACCGAACGTTCTCGCCAAGACCGTCGGGTAAATATGAGCGGCGCATTTTCGTGCATAAAACCCGAAAGCGTTCGCGGATTTGATATAGTATTGATAGACGATGTTTATACGACCGGCGCAACGCTGCAGGAAGCGGCACGCGCATTGAAACATGGCGGGGCTGGCGACATATACGCGCTTACCTTCGCGCACGGGTAGGGTAAGAAATTTTGAATGAAGAATGTTGAATTTCGAAACTGCAATAACGCCCGTGTTGTCATCCCGAGCGAAGTCGAGGGATCTACATTTTCCTTTCAACTGCATAGATTCCTCCACTTCTTACTAGCTTGCCCTGAGCGAACAGCACCGTGAGCCGAACGGGGTCGGAATGACAAAAGTGGCGTTTCGTAATTCAAAGAAATTAAGAATTAAGGGACCCATTGATTTGATTTCGTTCATTCATAATTCTTACCTCTTAATTCTTCGGATTAGTAAGATTAAGCATGGTTTTTTTTCCACATTGCTCGGCAAGTAAAACTTTTGTAATTACACGGTCATCCCATGGGATTTTTTTGTTTTTGAACACTTGAAATTGTTCAGCCCCCTTGCCCAGGATGCAAGCGCAGTCGTTTTTCCGCGCGATTTCCAGAGCTTTTCGTATCGCTTCTTTTCGGTCGAGAATAGTGAGAAGTTCTTTTGATTCGTCGGTAATGCCTGTCTGTACTTGGCGCGCAATATCCGCCGGCTGTTCAGAATAGGGGTCGTCGCTGGTGAGAATAATCATGTCTGCGTAGCGTTGGAGCACCGCACCCATACGTGGTCGCTGGACAGGGTCTCTATCGCCGCAAGCCCCGAATACGACAATTATTTTTTGTGAAATAAGCGGGCGGACCGCCTTGAAAAAAAACATGAGCGATTCGGGCGAGTGCGCATAGTCGACAATAACACGAAAGTCCTGCCCCTTGATGATTTCTTCAAATCGTCCGGGCGGTGCGGTAAGGGTCAAAAGCGCGGAACAGATGTCTTCATTTGTTTTTCCAAGCGCACGCGCCGCCGCGCATGCCGCGGCAAGATTTGGCTTCTGGAGCGCTGCCCACCACTGGGGAGGGGGCTTGGCGCAGTCGGCATGAATAGTTGATTGTGAAAAAGGGATTGTTCGCGGGTCTTTTGCAAAGAACGCGCTGTGCGCATCATCGGCATTGATGAGAATCGCGCGCGTATGTTTTGACAGAATTTTTTCATGAACGCGAATATACTCATCCGCGGATGCGTGATATTCCAGATGGTCGGGCGCAAGGTTTGTGATAAGGACAACAGCAAACGGAATGAGGACGGTTCGATGCTGCTTGAGCGCGTGGGACGACACCTCTATGACGGCGTGTGAGCAGCCCGCGCGAACCGCTGAGGCGAGGAATCGTTGCAAGGAAAAAGGATCTGGCGTTGTCATCTTCCAGGTGTTGAGAAACGCATCATTTTTTATTTTTCCGCCCGAGGTTGTAAAGAGCGCGCACGGGTGACCGGCATGCTGGAGTATGCCATGGAGGAAATATGCCGTACTTGTTTTTCCTTTGGTGCCCGCAATGGCGATACAGGAAAGGCGGCGCGCGGGAAAGCCAAACAGGGCGGCGGCGCACACCGCGCGGGGGAAATGCCAGAGCGCGTTGATGAGCAGGGGGGGAATAAGTGTTTTAAGAAGCTTTTTTATATGGTATGCTACTAAGATGTTGAGGTCTTCTACAGGCAGTATATACTAGTAAGCACCAAATTCAAAATTACAAATCACAAATAAATCGAAAGGTTTGTCCCCTTTTTGAATTTTTGATTTGAGATTTATTTTGAGCTTGGAATTTTGAATTTGTGATTTTTTCCAATACACTATGGCATTTCTGAAAAGAATAGGAGCAGTCATTTTCTCCTATGCGTCCCTTATGATTCTGGCGGTCGGGGCGGGATTACTGTTCCCCGCATGGACAGGGATTCTTTCTTCGCAGAGTTCGCTTTTCCTTCAAGGGATATTTTTTCTTGCGGGTCTTTCTCTCCACCCGAAGGACAGCAAACACGCGCTTGCCCAGCCGGTCCGTTTTTTGTGCGCCAATGTGGTAATGCTTATTGTCTTTCCCGTCTGCGCGTATTGGATTGCGCGAGTGATATCGCCTTCATCTGCCACGGCGATTATGCTGCTTGGCGCGATGCCTACCGCGATGTCCGCGCCGTTTTTTACAGCCCTTGCGAACGGGTCGCTTGAGATTGCGCTTGCGCTCACCGTGAGCACCTCCGTGCTTGCGCCGTTTACCATTCCGCTTGTTGCCGCGATTACGGTTGGGCAGACCGTTGCGATTGATTTTGTTTCAATGATTCAAAATTTGGTACTCATTATGATCCTGCCCCTTGCGCTTGCGCAAGTACTGCGCGTGTGCGTCGGCGGCCGCACTGTCGACAGGATCCTTCCCTTGGCAAAACCGACTTCAACCACGCTGCTTGCCCTGCTTATCGCCGGTGTCGTGGCACAGTATGCCGAACAGATACGCGCAAACATCCACCTGTCGCTGCTGGGGCATATTGGTATTTTGCTGTTGTTCGGGGTGCTTGCCCATGCCGCCGGCTATGCGGTAGGCATAGGGAGGCCGCGCGCCGAACGCATTGCATACACTGCGAGCTTGGCGTACATGAATGTCGTTCTGGCCGTGTATGTCGCGTCGCGGTATTTTCCCGAATATCCGAC
This sequence comes from Candidatus Uhrbacteria bacterium, assembly GCA_016209345.1. GTDB lineage: Bacteria > Patescibacteriota > Patescibacteriia > JACQRZ01 > JACQRZ01 > JACQWH01. Next base: position 33,540 of record JACQWH010000029.1, on the reverse strand, counting down.
GCCATTATTGACCGTTGTGGCGTTTATTATCTGGACGTTTGCATTTGTGTTTTTTAAGACAGCCGTTGAGAAACACTTCGACGAGAAAATAGGCCGCGTGCTTATTATGCATTGATAGATATTTGGAATCGGGGAGGGGGGGATTTCCGCTCTCCCTTCGGTCGTTTGCCCGGGGTAGCGCCCAAACAGCCGCCGGCTGTTCGATCGGCGTCCTGATAAGTATTGGGACTGCTACCCGTTCGAATCCCTTTTCATTTTTCAATTCGGAGAGGGAGGGATTCGAACCCTCGATACGAGAAAAAACTCGTATGGCAGGTTAGCAACCTGCTAGTTTCAGCCACTCACTCACCTCTCCCTATGATTTAGGAATGCTACCCTATTTTAAATAATTATTCAAATGTTTCGGATTGTGAGTCCCTATAATTTTAAAATATTTCGTTAATTCTTTTTGATTATCGATCCATATGTCATACTGTCTGCCAAGGCGTGCAGTTAACCCGCTATTTTGCAGTATGTGGAATACGGATTGCCTTAGCGGTTGTGATCGAGAAACAAACTGTAGTTTTTTGTAAGAATAATCCTTCCTGCCTACGCGATACCGATGAGCAAATATGCTTCCGTCGGTATCTATAAGACCACGAACACAGCTGACAGAAAATTTTTTGTTTGTTTTAATCCATTCAGGAATATCAACCTGATGTTTTATTTTATTTCCTCTTTGAAGTCCGAGTTGCTTTTCGCAAAAGTTGACGAGTATAACTCGAGATATAACATAGCTTGTAGCAAGAGCATTCATATCCTGATAAATACCAACAGGTACTTTAAATAGAGATGCAATAAGGCGCGCTACAAATGTTCCATATTTCTTATCATCAAATCTATGGAGTGTAATGGTAACCTGATTTTTTGTTATGCCACCATCGCCGAGCACTATGCCAACGAACTCCGCTAACGCCGGAGACGGTTTTGGAAGTTGAATCGATAAAGGATTGTTCGTGATGAGGTCCTTTCTAAATTTTCCCTCTCGCTCCCACCATTCGCGCCATTTTTTCTTACGATGATTTGGATCTCCGCCTACGCGCCCATATTTTTGCATCGCTGCTATTCCGCCGAGTTGTGCTCCAATAGATGTGTACCAATAGCGATTTTTAATTTCAACACCTTCTTCGGGAAATGTGACACCGGTTGTATCGCACAGTTTTCGTAATGAATCAAAATCAATAGAAAATTTTTCACGATGCCAATCTCGTATTGTTCTTTCGGAACAACGGCAAGCCAATGCCATGTCTTTAACAGAAAGGTGGTCGAGTATTTGGTCGAGCAGTTCCCTTTGCTCCCCCTTTTTAAATAGGATGCGTTTTTCCATAAGCAGTTCTACCATGTCTCCATTATAGCACATCTATTTTTTATAGAGAACGACGCTGTGGATATATCCTTTTCCGATCGAACATTGTATCGTTTTCCAGTCATGGTATACTTTTGTTATATGGAAGATCAATCATTTCGCTGGACATTTCAGGAATTTGAAAAACACGAGCGGGGTACGTGGTGGTATGGCATTGCCGGGCTTGTCGTCGCGCTCCTTGTGGTATATAGTGTTGCGACGAACAATTTTCTTTTTACCGTCATTACCGTCATTACCGTCATCGTGCTTTTTGCGCGGCAAATGCAGGAACCGTCGCGTATCGAATGTACGCTGACTGATGAAGGTATTGTTATCGGGAATAAAAAATATTCATTTTCCGACCTTGACTCGTTTTCGCTTCTCAAGCGCGACGATGGTATGCCGGTGCTTTATCTTCATGAAGCGCGCGGGCTGCGAAGTATCGTACCCATCCCCCTCATTGACTGTCAGCCGGAATCCGTTAGAATGTTTTTACGTGATTTTCTCCAGGAAAACGGAGAGCATGAGCAGGAGCCGATACTCGATTGGCTCATGCGAGCGCTTAAACTCTAGGCGCTTTTGGCAGATTCATTTGATTTCATGGGCAGGAGCACATGACAGTTCTTTTTTGCACCCGTCGTTCAACGGATAGGACACGGGATTGCGGATCCCGCAATGCAGGTTCGATTCCTACCGGGTGCAGTGAAGAGATGGTGATGGGTTCCGATGAATATAATGAGAGTGGTGAAAAATATCACGTGTGAGTTTCTTCCGGCTCATTTCCAGCAAATTTCGTCCCAAAAATGCGCTGAACTCGTCGCCCGGCCATTGTCATGGAACTGACCGGGAAGCTATTTTTCACCACTCTCATAATGCGTATGGCGGATAGCGACATGCCCGTTTCGAGCTTGCCTCGAGTGGGCACAGTACTCCAAAAGCAATTAGCGAAGATGGGAATTGAGACCTGCAAGGATCTCATTTTTTATTTTCCCTATCGGTTCGACGATTTTTCATACAGCGCGTCCATTGCCGATCTGAGCATCGGAACACGCGCAACAATCCATGGGCGTATTGATATGATTGGCAATAGAAGATCGCGGAACAGGCGCATGATCGTCACGGAGGCGCTCATATCTGACGAGAGCGGGAGTATAAAGGCGATATGGTTCAATCAGCCGTTTTTGATAAAAAATCTTCATGTCGGGGAATATGTTTCTCTGAGCGGGAAGACCAACGATAGTTACTATGATCTTCAGATGGTCAGTCCTGTATATGAGAAAATGGGGTCAGGCACAAATTCTCTTCGCGAAATTGAGCCAGACCCCATTTTCCTCCATACCGCTCGCCTGGTGCCGGTTTATTCGCTTCCATCCGGCATCACCCAGAAACAATTCCGAACACTCATGAGAAACGCTCTTGATGCGTGTGGTGGTGGCGACGTACGTGAATGGCTTCCCGCCCATCTGCTTGCAAACGAGCAGATGACCTCATTATACGACGCGCTTGAGGATATTCATTTTCCGGATCGGTTGGAGGATGCGCGTGCCGCAGAGCGGCGATTCAAATTCGAAGAATTATTTCTTTATCAGCTCTCAAGTTTAAGAGTAAAAAACTCGCTTGCGAAACTGTCTGCGCACGCCATTCCTTTTGATGCGAAGGCGACAAAAACATTCATCGCATCTTTGCCGTTTTCTCTGACAAGAGAACAGAAGGAAGTGGCGTGGGAGATTTTTCGCGATATCGAACATTCAATGCCCATGAATCGTCTGCTTCAAGGGGATGTCGGCGCAGGGAAGACCATTGTCGCCGTACTGGTGATGCTTAACGTCGTGCGCGCGGGGTATCAGTGCGCGCTTATGGCGCCGACGGAAGTATTGGCGCGGCAACATTTTACTACATTAAAAAAGCTGTTTGCGGATTTTGATGTTCGCATTGCGTTTTTGACAGCGCAGAATCACGAATCAAGAATTAAGAATCAAGAAGTAAGAGCTACGATAGCAACCGGTGGTGTTGATATCATCATCGGCACGCACGCGCTTTTGCAAGAAAAGATTTTTTTCAAAAATTTTGCGCTCGCAGTCATAGACGAACAACATCGTTTCGGTGTCATGCAGAGAAAGGTTCTGCGGGAAAAAAATCGCGACTCACTGATGCCGCACTTGTTGTCGATGACCGCGACGCCCATTCCGCGCTCGCTCGCTCTTACGGTATATGGCGATGTTGATATTTCCACCATCCGCTCCCTGCCCAAAGGGCGAAAGAAAATCATTACAAAAATCGTCCCTCAATCCTATCGCGGATGGACCTATGATTTTATCCGAAAACAGATCGGCAGGGGACGGCAGGCATTTGTTATCTGTTCCATTATCAATCCTACAGACACGCTTGGCGTACGGTCGGTGACCGAGGAATATAAGCGGCTGACAGAGGGACCGTTTCGATGCGAACGCGTTGCCATGCTCCACGGCAAGCTGAAGCCAGCCGACAAAGAGAGGATCATGACCGCATTTCGCGACCATGAAGTCGATATCATTGTCACAACGTCGGTCGTAGAAGTTGGCGTTGACGTACCAAATGCCAACGTGATGTTTATTGAAGGCGCGGAACGATTCGGCCTCGCACAGCTTCATCAATTGCGCGGACGCGTCGGAAGAGCGGAGCACCAGTCGTATTGCTTCTTGGCTCCAACCAATGAGGAGAGGGAGCAGATTGCGCGCCTCAAAGCGGTTGTTGCCTCTAATGACGGCTTTGCGTTGGCCGAGAAAGATCTCGAATTGCGCGGAGAGGGTGATGTCCGCGGCTTGCGCCAGTCCGGTATGCCAAGCTTAAAAATCGCAACATTGTTTGATACCGAGCTCATTGAAAAAGCACGAACGTATGCGCAAGAGTATGTCGGCATTCTTGAAACGTATCCGGAACTGAAAGATCATATCATAAAATTCCAGGGTACGGTGCATCTTGAGTAGCGGCACGCTATACTATAGAGCCCTTTTGCAGAGGGCTCTATATCCATACTATTCACTGAAACCATATGAATATGAAGAAGGTTTTTTATTGTGCGCTGATTCTTTCGTTTGGTGGCGGGGTTTTGTTTTTTTCTGTCACACAATTCGCACGCGGCGCAACGACGGCCGAGAAATTGAAAGGACGTATTCTTCTTCAAGTAGAAAACAAAGGAGAGGCGTGGTACCTGCGTCCCGACACGGGCACGCGCGTCTATCTCGGCCGGCCTGCAGACGCGTTTGGTATGATGCGTTCTTTTGGTCTTGGCATTACAAACGTAAATTTGGCAAAGATACCCATAGGTATCGTAACACCGGAAATGACAAAGTATAGCGACGCGTCAGAGGGGGTGAATGCCGGCATAGCAGAGGTGCAGCCCTGTATCTCTGATCTTTTTGCCGGCTCGGCAGGAAAGGGCTATGCCGACTGTTTTACAAAAGCGATGAGCAATCTTCTTGGATACGATCTCCAAAAAGATAGCGACGGAGATGGATACTCGGATGCGATAGAAATTGCCAACAATTACAATCCATACGGTCCGGGTAAAATGCCTATTGACGAAGCGTTTACAAAAAAACTTCGTGGTAAAATTTTGCTTCAAGTGGAAGAAAGAGGCGAGGCATGGTACGTCGAGCCAAGGATCGGCCGGCGATACTTTCTCGGCCGGCCCTCAGATGCGTTTGCCATGATGCGCGGGTTTGGGCTGGGGATTTCCAATGACGACCTTGAAAAAATAAAAATAGATAACGAAATTAATGAATCGGTCGCATACAGCGTATTTGAAAATCAGAAAGCCGGCATACGTTTTCAATACCCGCAGAACTATCCGACCCCAATCATCGAGCAGCCGCCACAATGGCCGAGATACTCGGGCATATTTGGAGAATCATCAGCTACGCTCTGGAGTTTTGCGCTTGGTCGCAAAACAACAGGAGGAGCTCTGGAGGGAGATGATGACTATCTTTCCCGAATATACGTTTATCCGGCGTCTGCGCTCACGTATGAAACAGTAAAAGAGAAGACCTCTATTAAGGATGAATTGGTCAAAGCAAAAGAGGTTGTGATAGAGGGCAAGAAAGCGATTGTCATAGATGAATGCGGAGAGTATTGCTCCGCAATGGGTTTTCTTTTTTCTGGTTCCCGTATAGTACTTTTAGAAATGAAATTTAAGGACAGTTCCGATAAAACATTTGAGAAGATACTGAAAACTATCGAATCGTTTTAGAGAATGTTATATTTCGAGCTCGCGAATTGAGGACAGCACTGATTTTACCGGCATAGGCGATTACCTAAAAATCAGCGAAGTCATGCATAAAACATACGTCGATGTCAACGAAGAAGCAACCGAAGTCACCGCCGTAACGGGCATCGGCATGGGCATTACATCGGCCGAACCCGCAAAAAAGATATTTTATATGGAAGTCAATTGCCCATTTTTCTTCGCCATTCGCGATGACCAAACAAGTGAACCGCTGTTCATGGGTATTGTCCGCAATCCGTAAGATAAGGTTATGCGCGTACATCCTGTTCTGAAGATATTGTTTCTTTGTTTCGTGATCCCTGTGGGCGTTGTCGGTGTGCTGATTGTTGGCGTTGTGGCCCCGATGGTTGCTGTGCCGGTTGAATCAGGGCGTGTTGAAGCAGTACAGCCATCTCTCACACCGCGCATATCCGGCATAGTTGTGCCACATCATGAGATTGTTGGCGCGACGCGGACGGAGATGTTTCGCACAATAGGAGCGCGATATGAGAATGTCGGAAAACCCGAAACCATTGTTCTTATTGGACCCAATCATTTTGAGCGAGGCATTGCAAACATTCAGACAACCCGGCGCTCGTGGAATACCAGCGTTGGCATACTTGAGCCAGATGTCGGTGTTATTGATGCACTTGCAAGTAACAAAACGGTTCGCGAGGAGCCAAAAAGTTTCAATGGCGAGCACAGCATTTACCTCATTGTTCGCGACATCAAGCAAACATTTCCTGACGCGCGCATTGTTCCCATCATCGTCAAGATGGAAACACCGCAAGAAGAAGTTACGGCGCTTGCCGATGCGCTCAATGGGCATTGCCCCGCGTGTCTGGTTGTCGCCTCGGTTGATTTTTCTCACTATCAACCCGCTGCGCTTGCCGATCTTCACGATCGATTGACGTTGCGCGCGCTTGTGAGTCGCGACAGTCCATTGCTGATGAGAAAAGCGGAGGTTGACGCGCCCGCGGTTCTCTCATTTCTTGCAACGTGGGCGGTGCGGCACGACACGAAACGTTTTGTCGTATTTGATCACACCAATAGCGGCGTTATTATTGGTAATTCTGACGCTGAGAGTACGTCTCATATGTTCGGTTGGTACGAGGAGGGCGAGCCGGCCGCGCCGGAGCCGTCGGTTTCATTTGCGTTTGCCGGCGATATCATACTGGGACGTGCGGTAGGGTATTGGTACGAACAGGATTCATTCCGCCGCCTGTTTTCTGATTTTGGCAACCGTGTTTTTTGGGGCGTTGATGCGCCCGTAGCCAACCTCGAAGGACCCATCAGCGATATGCCCCTGCGATCAAATCCAAAAGCAAATAATGTGTCATTTAATTTTTCTCCTCAAGGTATATCTGCGCTTCGGTATCTCAAACTTGGGGCCGTGAGTTTGGCAAACAATCATACCTTAAATCAGGGAGCGAACGGTCTTCTGACAACGCGCACTCTTTTGCGTAAACAGAGCATCTGTCCGATTGGCGATCCGCGGGAGGTGAAGGAACAGATCGTCTGCGAATTCCAGGGACAGAATTTGAAGCTTTCCATTATCGGCGTGAACGTGTTGTCGCATCCAAAACAGCGGCCGATCATTGACGCCATTCGGGAATTAAAGAAAAATGACGCGAGCCGAGTCATTGTGTTTCCCCATTGGGGTGTCGAATATCAACCGAAACACTCACCCGAGCAAGAGCAGCTCGCAAAACAGTGGATCGATGCGGGCGCTGATGCGGTTATTGGCGCGCACCCCCATGTTATTCAAGATATTGGCGTGTACCAAGGGAAGCCTATTGTATACTCTCTTGGTAACTTTGTCTTTGATCAAACATTCTCAAAAGAAACTCAGCAGGGATTGATTGTTGCCGGTGAATTTACCGATAAGGGATTATCGCTCGTGTTGCTTGGGCACGAATCCGTGCGCGCAAAACCTCGCCTGCTACGGGGTAAGGATAAGAAGAAAATTATCGATACAATAACCTCCGGTGTGGCGCCATATCGGCAGAACACGCCGTTCGGGACAGCTTTCCACTTTCCCGCATCCCAATTGTGTGCTATAATAATAAAATAAATAATCGTAACCACTTGTGTATGGCGTATATTCGCTTTTTCCGTGTCGGCATCATTGCCGTTATGATTTTTTCCTCAGTCCTTCCCACGCTCTCAGCAAGCGCGGCGGCATTGCCCGATCGCCTCAAGGGTCGCATCCTTCTTCAGACCGAAAGTCTTGGTGAAGCTTGGTACGTACGACCGGACACAGGAGCGCGTGTATCGATGGGGCGACCTTCTGACGCATTTGTACTCATGCGCAGCTTGGGCCTCGGCATCTCAAATACAAATTTGCGTAAAATTCAGGTTGGTGTTGCGCGTAACACCATGGGCGGCGGCAGGTTCGACGATGCCGACATGGACGGAGTTCCAAATAACGTAGAGGAAGCCCTTGGCATGAATCCGCAAGCCACGGATACGGATTATGACGGATATAGCGACGATATTGAACTTCAAGAAAATTTTGATCCATTGGGACAGGGGGTGCTGCCCACTGACATGATCCTTACGCGGCGTCTTCACGGAAAAATTTTGCTTCAGACTCAGCGAAACGGGGAAGCTTGGTATGTCAATCCCGTAGACAGCCGACGTTACTTTCTTGGACGACCATCTGATGCGTTTAACATCATGCGCGAGCTCGGGCTTGGCATCACCAATCGAGATATCAGCAACATCCCGCAAGCATATGTCATCGACAACCAAATTATTCCAACGCCCAGCAGCAGCCCCAACTTGCAACAGACATATACGCCGCCGTCGACATGGGATCCGGGCGTCGCGTGGCTGTCCAAGCCGCAAAAACTATCTAATCCGCCATTTTTGTTCATGCAGACAAATGGGGAGACCATCACCTATTACAAAACGGGCAACGACAACGGACGCGATATTCTTCTTGCAGAGATTCCTTCCGACGGGCCTTCTCTTCAAGATTACCACGCGTACTTTTTAGACACGGGCGGAACCTATGAATTTATTGCGCGCAACTCGGAGATTTACGACAAGGAAAGCGGGAAAGTATTTGGCGGCACAGTTGGTCGCGGCGTGCGCATCAACACAAATACACTGTATTCATCGATAAAGGCGCCCGAGACGCTTACATATAGGGGGGTCGCGCTTGACCGCGGTGGGTTTCGGTATAGTGATCCGGGATTTAAGGAAACACGCACGCAGGTTGCGATTACCGCACATGGCACGCTGTATTTAGTGGATGGTCCAGCATCAATCAAGCCCTTGCGCGTGCAGACCTTTGTGTTAAAAGCGCTAAATGGCATTGAATATACCTACGATTACACCAAGAATGAGCTTGCGGGTGATGACGGTGTTCCAAGTATCCGTTGGAGTAACGGCACACGAAATACAGACGGGTATCAGGAACTTGCAACAGGAGGCTGTGGCGGCGGATCGTTTACGCCGGTACTCGGCGATGCTTCGCTTGCCGATATCACCAAAATAGGCACTGTCGGCGCATCCGAAAAAATAATCTATGGGTTTAAGGCATCATCAAATCCTGTTGCCCGCGCGCTGTATGAGATGTCAGGTGGGGCATATTATGAGAATGGAGATAGCAAAAAACTCACCTACGAACAGTTCACCGCAAAGTATCCTGCCATTTTGTTCAAAGATGCGTTGAATCGGTATGTCGTATACAATAACACACGCTACGGTCCTGCGGTTGAGTGTGGCAAGCCGGTCATCTACCTGTATCCGACAACGCCAACAGATGTGTTAGTAAAGGTGGATGCGCAGATCCGCATCTCTGAGCCTGCGTATGGCAACGGTTGGCAGGTGCGTGCGTATCCCGATGGAACGCTACAGCACAAGAGTGGCACATACGACTCTCTGTTTTGGGAGGGGACCGGGAAGCAGTATCCGACAATCACGCGAGGGACGGTTGTCGCACGCGACCAGCTTGAAGGAACACTGAGATTTCAGCTCACACAGCTCGGACTTAACGAAAAAGAAGCCGCTGATTTCTTAGAATTCTGGCTGTCAAAAATGCCTACGACACCCTACACACGGCTAAGCTGGCTTGGCACACGTGAGATGAATGCGCTCGCACCGCTTTCCGTAATACCAAAACCAGACACAGTGATTCGCATCTTCCTTGATTTCGAGGGACTCACAGAACCGGTTGCCCTACAATCACAAGTATTAAGCAGTGTTGTGCGCAACGGCTTTACAGTCGTTGAGTGGGGCGGACTGCTGCGGAAGTAAAATAATTTTTAACTGTCGTATATTATCTATGCGTATTTCATTTTTTTCTTCCGCGCTCGTTTTTATAGTCGGTACCTTTCTTCTCTCGGTTCCCGTATATCCAACGATTCAATTCGCGTACGCTGACGAAACTCAATTCCAGATCACTAGCGTCACGCTCGACAAAGTTGACGCATTGGGTAACACCGCCGAGGACGTTCGTTCGTTCGGTATCTCCGTCTCGCACCCCGTTGAAAAGATCACCATCTCTCTCTGGGAATCGCCGAACATCTCGATTCTGCACGATACGCCCTATCTCACGACGACAATCCAAGGAAACGAAACCCTCAAGTCTTTTTATATGAGTCCCGGCGAGTGGTTCTCCAAGAAGCTCAAACCAAATACAACGTACACCTATGAGGTCAAGGCATGGAAGCGGGGCGCGTCTGCCGACATGAATACCGGTTATGACCGGCAGTTCACCACGTCGAACTTTACTGCTGCTGCGGATACGCAGAAAACAGAAACAAAGAAGACAGAAAAAACAGAGTCAATTGACGTGAGGCTTACGTCGTCAAAATCGTTAATCAAGCAGGGCGAGAGCACTGTGCTTACCTGGTTTGTAACAAACGCTGACACCTGTACCGCATCAGGTCCGAACTGGACGGGGACAAAAAATCCATTGGGCGGTTCGGAAGCTGTTGTGCCCTCCGAAGCGGTATCCCTCTATGCGCTCTCTTGCCATAATAGCACCAAGCAGCAATCGGCGATGGTTGAGATAGATGTTGAGAGCACAGTGAATGCAGAAAACCCCGCGCCAACGGTAGAATTTATCAGCGACGCGACGTCACTCCAAAAAGGGGCAACCGTCAGCCTCTCATGGAAAACAAACGCAGATGTCTGTCAGTCATACGCCGATGTATTACAGGAGGACAATACGTTCCTTTGGGACATGAACAGCGAATGGGCGTCATCGGGTTTGACGCGGCTGACGAATGGGTCGGCAGTAGTTCGCCCGGCCATTACGACAAAATATTTTCTTAATTGCGCGCTCTCGGGAAAGCAGACCGTCAAGACCGTTATAATCAGCGTTGATGGAAAGGAGCCAGACAACAAAAAACAAGAATCTACGAGCACGGTCTCTGCCGGAGAAAAGGTAGGACAATCAAAGGATATCGATACGCAGCTTGCCGATATTGAAAAAAAGACACAGCTTATTGCCGACAAGCGATACGATGACATCTTGGCCGAGTTGAAGCAGTTGCGTTCTGTCGTAAAAGAGCAAGAGTCAGAAATAAAATATCTGCAGGGTCTTACCCAAGACGTGAAATCTGTTAACGAGCAAACGAAATCTGCCCTTACGCAGTTTATCACCTATGGCGTTGACGCAAATTCAGAAAAACTTGGCGCTGGCGAGCGTGCCGCGGTTGCCTATTCTTACAAAACTGCATATAGCAAGTTACCCGAAACAGATGCAGACCTTTCAGACATGATTAAAATTGCAAACGGCCGCTATCCGTCCGAACGTAATGCGGATGCCGAGAAAAAAGCAATAGCCGTTTTTAAGCAGTTGTATAAGCGTGTTGCCAATCTTAAGAATAACAAAAATGATACGGCCGCCGTTATGGTTATGGCCTATGGATTGCGCCAGGCCGCCGAGCATCGGAACCTCAACAGCGAACGGCGTGGCATTGAAATTTTTAAGGGTGTCTACGGGAAGGTTCCCCAGACTACGGAGGAGTGGAATATCATGCAGGCGATTACCTACTCAGGAGCGACCAGAAAACCCGATACTGACAAAGATCTTCTTGCCGATCAGGATGAGAAGCAATTTGGTACTGACCCGGGGAATCCCGACACCGACGGTGACGGCTTCATCGATGGACTTGAAATAGAAAATTACTACAACCCGCTCAACCCGAATGATGCTACGCGCCCTGACGATGTCGCAAAATGGCTCTTGCCGTTTCTGGTGAGCAAAAACTAAATTTCGAGATCGCGAATGTTTTTAATCTCAACAAGCTGAATACTTGTTGAGATTTTCTTTGATTGTTTTGGAATATACGCAACCTTGAAGCCGAGCTTTTCCGCCTCCTTGAGTCGTTTCTCGGTATGGCTCACGGGCCGCACTTCGCCGGTGAGACCCACTTCGCCAAAGAAAATAGTCGGCAAAATGGTGTCAGGTACCATTTTTGAAGAAATGGAACCAGACACCATTTTGTTTTTGTATGAGGACAAGATGCTGGCGCACACCGCTAAGTCAGCTGCCGGCTCGCTGATTTTCAATCCGCCGACAACGTTGACGTGAATATCTTGATCGCCGAGATTGACGCCGAGTCGCTTTGAAAGCACCGCGACAAGAAGTCCCAGCCGGTTTGCATCGATGCCGATGCTTTTTCTTTGAGGATACCCAAAGTAGGTTTTGCTCGTCAATGCTTGAATGGGAACGAGAAAGGCGCGCGATCCTTCCACGACGCAGGTGGTCGCAGTGCCCGCCGCGTGTTCGCTGTCCGACGAAAGAAACAGTTCCGATGGATTTTTTACCTCGACAAGTCCTTGACCCGTCATTTCAAAGACACCTATTTCGTTGGTTGAGCCGAAGCGGTTTTTTACTGTTTTGAGAAGGCGAAAATACTGGCTCGCATCACCCTCAAGATACAGGACGGTATCTACCAAGTGTTCGAGTGTTTTGGGACCCGCAACGCCACCCTCTTTCGTGACGTGGCCGGTAATAATGATTGGGATGTTTTCCTGTTTTGCAACTTCAAGGAGTTTGACAGTGCACGCGCGCACTTGTGCGATACTTCCCGCTTCAGATGGAATATCTGATGACGCGATCGTTTGTATGGAGTCAACAATGGCAAGCGCCGGCTTGTGATGGCGGAGTGCGCTACAAATTTTTTCGCAATTCGTTTCGCCGATGAAGAGCAGATCCCTCGACTGCGCTCGGGATGACATCAGGCGGTCAAACCGCATTTTGACTTGCTGTGCCGATTCTTCACCCGAACAGTAGAAAATGGGGTCTGGCTCAATTTCGCGAAGAGAATTTGTGCCTGACCCCATTTTCAAAGCGATTTCCCCAAGCAGAGTTGACTTCCCGATCCCCGGCTCTCCTCCGAGCAGAATCAAGCTCCCCGGAACAATGCCGCCGCCAAGCACCTGATCAACTTCGGCAATGCCGGTTGAGCGACGCGGGACATCTTCGTGAGAGATTTGCGAGAAGGGGGTAGCATCGGCTGGAGCAGCGGTTGATGTCGCTTTCTTTTGTCCGTCAGCGACGCCTTGCGACAACGTTCCCCATCCGCCACATTCCAAACAGCGTCCGGCCCATTTAGGGCTTTGCGCGTCGCAGTTTGAACAAATATAGACAGAAAGAGCCATTGATTTTTTGCTTAAAATATGGTATACTAATAGTATATGGCGGTACCAAAATTTTTACAATCAGCGCTTTGGTCGTATGACCTTTCGCTTATAGATGCGCGAAAGCACGCAGGAACCATTATTCCGCAAATTTTAAATTACGGAACATGGAAGCAGATTCAATGGGCATTAAGGACATTTTCCAGGAGAACACTCATAAAGTATATCAAATATCCAGCGCGTGGAATATGGCGCGAGGATGCGCTTGTTTATTGGACCACCATATATAATGTCCAACCATCGAAGGGAGATTATGCGCGAGCTCTTTTTTCTCTCACGCCAACAGGGCTTCCTCCGCCGCGAATAAAGATGAGTAAATGAAGACGATGATCAGAAAACAACAGAAAACATGTTATATTGACAGTGTCCTTTCACCGGCACGGGCTCGTTTTTTTTCACAGCTTACGTGGACGAAAAAGACGGGCATGTATCTTGCCGGAGGGACTGCGCTCGCACTACAGATTGGCCATCGGACGTCAGTAGATTTTGATTTTTATCGGCAACGCCACTTTGCTAAAGGAACATTGAGCAAACTCTTTTATTCGTACATGGCAGAACGTTGGCAGATTGAGATAACGCGTGACATAAAGGATAATTTTGATCTTTTGGCAAAACCGGATATTCACTTGAGCTGTTTCTATTATGAATATCCGCTTGTTGCATCGCCAATACCTATGCAGGGGGTATTGGTTGCATCGTTGCAGGATATTGCGGCAATGAAGCTCATCGCAATAGCGCAACGTGGTCGTCATCGAGATTTTGTTGATATATATTATTTATTACACATTTTTTCACTGGATGAGATGATCCGCTTCGGATTAGAAAAATATCCGATGTATAACCACTTCTTTTTTCTTCGGGGGCTACTCTATTTTAATGACGCGGAGGAAGATGACGATATTGACAGAGTAAAACTTTTTGATAGAGCGGTGACGTGGAAAAAAATCAAAAAGACAATCACCGAGGCCGTTCGAAGCCATCAACTCGGCATGTGAGTAGAAAATCGGACTTGCCACTATTTCCTGACAAACAGCGTCCGGCCCATTTTGGGCTTTGCGCATCGCACTGCGAGCAGATGAAAATTGTTGTCGCCATACGATAATTTAAAGCCCCATGCTTCCGTAGCCGATGACCTTTAGCTTTTTCGCGCCTTCCGACTCAGTAAATACATTGTCTTCATTTGCCACGGAGGGGGTTTTTTGGACTTTGCTTATGCGCAGGGCTTTTCCGAATTGGTGATACACAGAACCATTATAGTAAATGCCGATATGGGTGACAGAATATCCCGGTAAATCCGTATCACGACCGATGGCGATAAGATGCGAACCTGGCGTCTGCATAAAAACAACATCACCATTTTTAACGCCCTGGAGTCCGACGGTGAACTTGCTTGCATCCAGAAATTTTTTCGCAACGAGGCCCGGATACGCGCCCGATCCTATCAGCGGCGATCCGGCGAACTTTGCTTCACCGTAGATGTGGACAAGCGCTCTTCGGACCCAGCCAAGACAGTGGCTTGGTTCAAGGCCAAACTGCTTGTTATCGCGCACCAATCCGGCGAGGCGATCAAGGTTGCCATCGCCGGCTATTTCTATTCCCCCGACACCTCCGGTATCGCCGGTTTCCTCTCCGTGGTCCTCGACCTGTTTAAGATCAAGCTCAATTTTTGCGATTCCCGGAAGTCGAAGGACGTCAAACCCGACAAGGTTCGGGTTTATTGCATTGAGAAGCACGTAGGACCCCAGCGCAAGAAGGAGGCCGATGATTGCGTTGCCCATAACCTTTTTCGATTCCGTCACCTTGCCGCTATCCCCGCCGGCAATAAGCCATAGCACGCCGGCATAGGTGAACGCAAGGACAGCCAAAACGGCCGCAAACGCGACCGCCCACTGATATACAATACCGATATATCGGGCAATGCCGGTGCATTCAAGAATTTCATTTCCACCCGGTCCGATCGTCGTCTGGCATACGGGAACGTTCGTTTCTCCGATAATCGGGATCTGAAGCGTGACGGTGATGTTGTCGGCGGCATTGACCGAAGATGAAAAAAGAACGCCAGCCAAAACCGCCGATACAAAAAAAGCGAGAACGCATTTTTTTATTGCCGTTTTGTTTTTATTTTGCGTCATAGACCGCTTTAATATAATTACTGATACGCTGGGGGTGGTAGTAGCCATCCTTCTCCTTTTTATCCCACATATCCATCACGCGCGCAAGATCTGCTCCACGGCCACCCAGATCGCGTGAGCCGAAATGCGCGCCAACAAGGTACAGTCCCAGCGCAGGGTCTTTCGTAAGAGTCGCGATAAGGAGTCGGGCCTGTTGATCTCCGTTTTTTGCGCTCTGAATCGTTGTTGCAAGAGAAGCGGCTGGAAATGGATTGGAAACAATGGTAATCGGTTTGCCCGCGGCTCTCGCGGCATCAAGAACGCTTTGTCCTACTTTCTGTACGGTGGCATCGCTTGCATCGCCGTACATCGCGGTAAAGCCGCCATCGTATGCCCAAAGCATATTGCCCGGATGAACGCCAAGGCCAACCTGCCAACCGTCTCCCCATGCGCTGCACGGCGTATTTTGATTGGTGTCCGTATCTTGGCAGTTGTCCATAAATGTATCAAATCCATTCTCATAGAGGGGCCACATGCCGATAAAGCCAACGTCGGTGCCGGTTGCCTGGGCCGCTTTCATGGCGAGCGGCTGCAATGTCTGCCATCTGTTGAGAACTTCACCCTTGAGCGGGATTTTTTTACCGGGGTCATCCTCCGTGTTTGGCGCCGGAAATCCAAGAGCGGTAAAATGTCCGACATCGTAGGTGGCCGTGATGCCGCCGGAAGTGATTGACGCGGGGGTAAGATTCAGGGAAATGGTTTTGACAGCCGGTACTTTGAGCGGCTGGAAATGAACGAGATTTGGATTGATCGCGTTGAGAAACACATACGACCCCAGCGCGAGCAGGAGTCCGATGATCGCGTTGCCCATGATTTTTTTCGATTCCGTCACTTTGCCGCTATCCCCGCCGGCAATAAGCCATAGCACGCCGGCATAGGTGAACGCAAGGACAGCCAATACGGCCGCAAATGCCACCGCCCACTGATAGATGATGCCGATATAGATGGCGATTGCCGTTCCGTTGACGATTTCATCGCTGTTAATGACGGCGATATTTCCAATCGGTATCTGAAATGTAAAATCCGGAAATGTATCACCGGAGAGGCGCACGCTGCCGGTACCGGCAGGTGGCGCGGCAAAGGCGGGGATAGCAAAAAGGGCGGTGACGGCCATTGCAAGAATGACAATAAAGTGA
Source organism: Candidatus Uhrbacteria bacterium (assembly GCA_016209345.1). Taxonomy (GTDB): domain Bacteria; phylum Patescibacteriota; class Patescibacteriia; order JACQRZ01; family JACQRZ01; genus JACQWH01. Next base: position 16,941 of record JACQWH010000029.1, on the reverse strand, counting down.
ACTGAACGAGATATATTCATGGTAATAATTAACCTAATTTGGTTAATTTCTTTGAATTACGAAACTGTCATCCCGGCGCGTGAGGGCCTGTCCCCGACTGGATCGGGGACCGGGATCCAGCCAACAAGAAAAATCATTTTATGGACTGGATTCCCGCCTTCGCGGGAATGACAACGTGGGGCATTATTGGTAGTTTCGTAATTCAAAGTAATTTATTTGCATTTATTGGAGTTGTATCGTATAGAGTTTCTTGGAATATTTATCGGTGAAGTACAGCTGTTGCTGATCGGTCGAGACGACAAGATTGGTGAGAATAAGCGCTGCGTCCGGTTCGGCAATTTTTCTTTTCTCGCCTGTCGTCAAATCGATTTTATAAATGGCCTCTCCGGTACTGTCGCGTTCGGCGATAATGGGAAGAAGCCCCGCGCCCTCGGGAAGTGTTTTTGGTACCGAGCAGTAGAGCGTCTCGTTGTTGGCAAATGTGCATTTTTCCGCCCATGTTTGGATGTCAAACTTTCTGCGATTGTTTCCAATCGTACTCCCGAGCGCGTCGACAATCCATAATTCGGGACGAAAGCCAGCGCGCGATGAATAGCCGCTGTACAGGAGTTGGGTACCGAGCGGGGACCACTGCGCCTGGATATCACGTCCTTCGACAGTCACCGACTTAAAATTTTCGTTGTTCTGTCCGATGAAGTACAACATTTTTCGATTGCCGTCCAGTCCTTCTTCAAAGAGACCGATAATCTGGTTGGAGGGCGACCAGAGGGGTGTGAATTGTTCGGATTTTTTACCAAGCGGCTCGATAGGCGTGCCGCCCGATCCGTCGGCATTTGCTATTGCAAGCCATCTGTTGTCCGGGTCTGACGCGATGCTTTTGAACGCAATTTTTTCTCCATCCGGAGAGAAGTTAAACGATTCCCAATGTTTGGGAAGCGTTGCAATCTGCTTTTTTCCCGAAAAATCATACACCACTTTCGTATCGTCCAAAAATTCAATGACTGCCTTGTCCGCGTTCGGCGACCACGTCACGTTCGTGGCGCCGGAAAATGTTTGATCGCTGATCTGTTCGGAAGTGCCGTCCGGCTTTATGCGGTGGAATGTTCCCGTATAGGAGTCGAACGTCACGACATTTGAGCCGTCAGAGGAACGGGCTGGTGCGATGTTGGCATCCGGCTGAATCTGCGTTGTCTGGACGGGCCCTCCTTTTGCTTCCTCGGCGGTTTTTGGGAGTTGTGGCTGTTCAGGAAGGGGGGAGGGTGTCGGAGTCGGTGTTGGGAGCGGCCCGGGCGAAGGGATATACGGGCCGGGTATGGGGAGCGGGCTCGGCGTGGGCGGGGTCGGAACAGGAGATATGGCGATTGGCGTTGGACGGAAAAAGAAAAACCAAATCAACGCGCCAAGCAGGATGACGACGACAATGAATCCGATGATGAGGAGGATGCGTTTCCAGGGCATAGAAGGAGGAGGTAGGAGGTAGGAGGTAGGTTGTAGGTTCGGGGGGGGGGTAAATTACAAATCCAAAATCTCAAGCTCCAAATAAGTTCCAAATCTCAAATTCAAAAGAGCGCTGCTTTTTGATTGTTTTGAATTTTGATCAGATTTATTTGTGATTTAAGATTTTTGATTTGGTGCTTAGTCATCAGAGCATGAATTTCTGAATTTGTTCCAGTATACCATACTTCAAAAAATGGTGCACACCTCACGCTGCTTGCTGTCCCGCGACTCGGAGCTGCCGCAATTCATTCTGCAAAATTTTTATCTTCTTTTCCTGCGCCTCTTTTTTATTTCGTGCCATGTCCATGTCTGCGCTTGCCTCAACAAGATCGGTAACCATGAGAAATGTAGTCGCGGGTAAGACGTTAATGACCGGTATTGCTTTCAAGCCCATCACCGCAACTGTTCGCAGGAGGCGTTCGGGCTTTTGTTCTCGTTCATAGGCCGATACCATAAATCGCAGTATGCCGGGTGTCGGAGCGGTGAGTGACCCAAGCATCCCAAAGCTCACGACGTCGGCGAGTACTGTCATGCCGTCGTTTGCGATAGCAACGCCAACCAGAACAGAGCAGAGATTTTTTTTCTGCTCGTGGGCGCGCGCTTCATCCTTGAACTGATTTTGTTTTTTTTCGGCTTCGCGGATCTGCTTTTCGACGACACTCATGTGTTGGATGATTTGTCGACGCGACGATTGCGACGAGGAAGGGGAGTCGGGGAATTCAGACGTATCTTCCATACTCCATAAGTGTTATCGTTGCAGGGTAAATGTCCCTGAGCGGTAGGAGAGCGTGAGCGGCAGCGCCTCATTGTCATTTTTGCGTGAGAGGAGCGATTCGGCAAGAAGGTCTTCGATATGTTCTTCGATATGATGGCGTATGTCTCTCGCGCCGTGACCCGATAACGCACTGTTTTTGCAGAGCGCGCTTACCGCACTGTCCTTCCATGAAAGAGTGACATTCATCCCGCATACTTTTTCCCTGAGCCGTTCGAGTTGTAGGCAAATAATGGCGCGGATATCTTTTTCTTCGAGCTGATGAAAGACAAGGGTGTGATCGAGGCGATTGAGCAGCTCGGCGCTCAGGGTTTTTTTGAGCTCTTCAAGTACGCGACCGCGCGTGTCGTTTGCGCGCGTGTCGTTTCCGGCGGCAAATCCGAGCGAGCTACTGCCGTTCCATGCGCTCGATCCGATGTTTGATGTCAGGACAATGGCGGTATTGGAAAAATCAACAGCGCGTCCCGCCATGTCGGTAAGAGTGCCATCATCAAGAATTTGCAACAATACATTCAGCACGCGCGGGTGCGCCTTTTCGATTTCGTCAAAGAGGATGAGCGAGTGCGGATTTCTGCGAACCCCCTCCGTGAGCCGCCCTCCTTCTTTGTATCCGACATAGCCGCTTGGCGCGCCGACAAGCCGTGCGACCGAAAAGCTCTCTGAAAATTCCGACATGTCCAGTTTTATGAGTCCATTGGCGCCGAACAGCTCTTGCGCGATGACTTTTGCCAATTCTGTTTTGCCAACGCCGCTGGGGCCGAGAAAGAGAAACGATGCAAGCGGGCGCCCTTTTTCCCGCAGGCCGCCGTAGGCGCGCTGAAAACTTTTTGCCACTTCCTTTTTTATATGATCCTGCCCGACGATGGAGCGGGAAAGCGCGTGTTCAAGCGTGAGAAACTTTTCTTTTTCCTCCAGGTTCAACGCGGCAAGAGGGACTCCTGTCATTGCCGAAAGAACGGTGGCGATTATCTGCGGAGTAATGGTTGCATTCAGGGAAGGGTCGATTTTTGCCTGCGCCGCCGCTTCGTCGATAACGTCTATTGCTTTGTCGGGAAAATATTTTTCCGTCACATAGCGGTCTGTCAGATACACAGCGCGAGAAAGCGCTTCTGGCATGATCGTCACCCCGTGATAGCGTTCATAGGAGGGGAGAATGCCCTCGAGAATGGCGTGCGTTTCCTCAGCGCTTGGCTGTTTGATAATAATGGGCTGGAACCGGCGTTCAAGCGCGGAATCATCTTCGATATACCGCTTGTATTCTTCAAAGGTCGTTGCGCCGATACAGCGGAGCTCACCTCGAGCGAGCGCGGGTTTGAGGATATTTGCCACATCCATTGAGCCATTTGACGATCCTGCGCCGACGAGATTATGTATTTCATCGATGAAAAGAATAACGTTTTCATTTGCGCGCACTTCATCTATGAGCGCCTTGAGGCGTATTTCCAGTTCGCCCCGAAAGGCACAGCCGGCGATGAGCAAAGCAAGATCGACCGAGTGAATGCGCTTGTTTGCCAAATACGGGGGAACATCGCCCTGCGCAATGCGTTTTGCGAGACCCTCAACAATAGCTGTTTTTCCAACGCCGGGCGGTCCGACAAGAATGGGATTGTTTTTTGTGCGCCGCGCAAGGATGCGGATAAGGCGTTCGCTCTCGGGACCCCGTCCGATGACGGGATCGAGTCGGGCGGCATTTTTTTCATCCGTAAGATTGGTGGAAAAAAACGCGAGCGCAGACGGGGCTTTGGTCTGGGGGCCGGGCGCATGCGCCGGGGCATGGTGGTGGTCATGCGCGGCATGTTCCGCGCCTTGCGGCTCGAACGTGTCCAGCAGGTCAAGTATTTTCGTCGAGTGGTCGACGATTGACAAAAGCTGATGTTGGAGCGACAGCGTATCAACCTCGTTTTTTTTCAGAATTTTTTTGACACTCGGGTTCGTACTGTGCAAGAGCGTGACGAACAGATGTTCAGGGCCCAGCGTTGTGTGGTCCAATGAGTCGGCCAACAGAGCGGCCTGGGTAAGAATATGCGCGCTGAGAGGCGAGAAATCCAGCGCGGCGATCCGCACTTTTTTCTTCGCGGGTCTTGCCGCACCCCCGTTTGCGGCTCCTGCCATCACGTCAGGATGGGTAAGGCCGAAAAAAAGATGGCACGGATCGATGGTCCGCTTCCCTTGCGCAACCGCCTGCTTTGCCGCCTGAACGAAAATATGCAGAAGATTGTCAGAGCATTTTTTTAACAGTGTTTCCATAGCGATACACTACACGTTTTTCTGCGATTAGTATATACTAATCATGCAAGGACGTCAAAAATGAGGAAATAAACCATCACGCATGATACAACGAACCATACCGCATACTATCACGGCTGCATACGCGATCATTTTTTTCCTGGTCGTCATTTTTGGTGGTGCGGGTCGTGCGGCAATCGTTCGGGCAGATGAGTCGGTCGATGATGTCGTCGCCGACGAGCCATGCCCCGAACTCAAACGACTGAAAAGCGAATCGGCGACAATCGGCGGGAACGCCTGGAATACGATGCTGGGATGGATCTATCATCAGTGGCCCGCTGACGACACGTCGTCACCATTCCGCGTTCAAAAATTGCCGGAAAAAAACGAACCTCCGCAAAGCGGCGCCGAGATTTACGGCTGGTCATCATACAGCCGGCTTGTCTGCGCCGCGGAGCGAAAAAGGGGAACGCCAAACAACTGTCCGTCTATCTGTTGGGGCAAGACATGCGGCAAGAGAGACAGCGATCAGTACGGATGGAATAATGGCTCGGAGAATTTTTGCACGAATCCGGACGGGCAGACGTGCATGCGTCCGCCGTGGGATGACTATCCGCTTGACCGAGACGCTTACCCACAGCAAGTCGCGAAAGGCGCGTACGCTGAGCTTGATTACGACCACCCCGAGCGAGTATATGAAGCGCTCTTGCCGGACGAGGAGAAAAAAATAATGACGGCAGAGGAGGTCATGGCGCAGCATATTCCGAAAAACAAGCGCACGCTGAAGTATTGCCGCTATCCGGTGAACGGATGGTTGAAGATACGCCAGCTCAAGGAAGACGGGTGGGTAAAACTTGGCGGCAGGATTTACAGCGCGAGCGTTCCCGTTCCCGTCCCCGGCAGAGAGCCGGGCGCTGAGTATGTGAATTGGCCCGAACGAAAAAACTGCATCCTGCATCCGGAAGAGAACGTCTGCCATTACCAAGTCATGTACGATCCCTGGCAAAAGGAATTTGTCGGATGGGCGTGGAGTCCGCGCGTTCGCTGGATATCATTTTCAGGAAGCACAAGCTACGCATTCCGTTCATTGTGGCAGAATCCCAATATCTGCGGAGCGAAATGCACGGAGATTAGCTATGACACGACAGCGAAGAGGAGCAAGTGGAACTCGTCGTTTACGGGTGTATGGGTTCAAACCCTGGGCGGAAACATTTTTGCAAAAAAAGGATTCGCGGGCGTCGCCCCGCCCCCCGGCGAAGTCAATACTCCCTACATCATTATTACGGGACGATATACCCAGGGCGGTGAGACAAAAAGGGGCGTCATTGCTCCATGGGAGGGGGAGTGCGACAATCCGGATAATTCGACATGCTCCCGTGTCGGAAGAGAACAATTTGATCCGCGCGCGAGGGCACCGTCGGAAGAGCGGCGAGGCGCACTGGCCGATCTTTCATTTCCGCGCGCGTCCCAAAACGCCAATCGTTCCTTTATCAAGCGCAGTATGCTTGGCACCGTTGACACGTCCGGGTTTATGCCCGCATCCGATGCGTTTGTGCCGCAGAAAAACGCAAAAGGAAATCTTGTCAGAAGGATTGCCGACGAAGCGGCAATCTGGAGCGCCGCGACAAGCTCGGCAAACGGATTGGGCGCTGTCATTTATTATCACGATGGTGACTTGGTGCTCGGGGAAGATGATGCGGATAAAAAGATTATCTACAGTTCGATGAACGGCGTGCCCGGCGCGGGAACCGTCGTGGTTCGCGGCAACCTTATCATCAAGCGTCCGTTCGAGTATAGTTCCCTTGCGGTCAAGGACATACGCCAGCTGGCATCAATTTCCTGGATCGTCCTTGAGCGAGTGACCCCTGCCGTAGCGCTTCCTCCCGGCAAGCCGGCAGACATATCGGATGATGACTGGAAGGCGGGGGGGAATATCAGTATTGACGACTGCCTTGCTTCAAGCAGTACGCCAACGCAGAATGATGTTGCTCAAGGAAAACAGCTTGCGCGGATCGCGGGAACGTTTTTTGCCGAGCATGCCTTTGCAACGGGTACGGGGCACGGCGGACAGGGCGCAGGCGAATGTTCTGCTTTGGGCGTTTCGTTTGAAACAACGCATACCATTCGTCCCGACCGCGGCGATACGTGTACAGGAACGCAAAGCGAGCAGCCGGACGGGAGCGCGTCATGTACGGTTTTGCAAACGAACTATTATGATGTTCCTCTGGAGATTGAAGGAATCGTTGTCGCTCGGAATATGATGTTTCAGCGGGTCTACCGCGGACGCAACCGCGGTTCGGAGATCATCGTCAACACCGGACGCATGCTGGTCAACCCTCCCCCCGGCCTTGCGGAATTTTCAAAATCGCTCCCGCTGTGGTAGAGCGTTCGGAAAATATATGCTATACTTCGCATGAATATGTAATTGTCCCCCAGGGTTTTTATGTTTGAAAAGAAAGAAACAAATATTCTCGGTGTCGATATCGGTACGTCGAGCATCAAGGTCCTGGAGGTTGCGCGAGTGAAAAACGGCCATGCATTGGTGACGTATGGGTTTGTTGAGGATTTTCAGCGCGATTTGCATACCATTGGCAAAGAGGATTCGGGACTCACGGCACAAGCGATACAGTCGGTGGTCAAAAAAGCGCGCTGTACGACAAAACGCGCAACCGCCGCGCTTCCCACATACGCGGTGTTCACCTCGCTGATTACCGTTCCGCCGCTTTCCGGCGATGAGCTTGACTCGGCAGTGCATTGGGAAGCGAAAAAAATTATTCCCCTGCCGCTTGATGAGATTATCCTTGACTATAAAATCCTCAACCCGAAACAAGAGCAGTCGCTTCTCAAAATTCCTTTCGGGAAAAAACAAGCATCGCCATCCCCGAATAATAATGATACGCTTAAAATACTCATTACCGGCGCGGCCAAGGAGACGGTGCAGAAATATACCGAGATATTCGGGATGTGCGGGCTGAATCTGGTGAGCATTGAAACGGAGATGTTCGCGCTCTCGCGCTCTATCGTGGGGTCACAGCCCGGGGAGATTATGATTGTGGAGATTGGCTCGGCTGTCACGGATATTATCATTATGCAAAACGGGGTGCCGTTTTTCGGACGAAGTTTGGAACACGGAGGCGCGGGGATTACCCGGGCAATTTCCAACAGTTTGCATATCGCGGATAAACGATCAGAACAACTCAAGCGGGATATCGGCATTCGGTCGGGCACAGACGGCGCTGCTACCGGCACCGGCGGCATTCCCGACATTATCAAGACCGCGCTCGAGCCGGTCGTCCATGAAATCCGCTACACGATTGATCTGTATAAAAGTCATACGCTTACGCCCTCCGCCCAAGCCGCCGGCGTTATCGAGAAGATTATTTTGACCGGCGGTACCGCGCTCATGCCGGGCATAGCGGAGTTTTTATCCCAGACACTTGATGTTCGCGTGTTCGTGGGCGACCCCTGGTCGTTTATCCAGTGTCCCGCGGATCTCAAGCCGGTGTTGGAGACAATAGGACCGAAGTTTTCCGTCGCTATCGGGCTCGCGCTTCGCGAATAGACACCTTTTCATTTTTCTATGGCAGTCGATTTTCTACACAGCACCCAAGAAGGTAAAAACAAACCAGAAGAGAAGAAGCATGGTTTTTTCAGCATGGGTAAAAAGAAGGCGGTCGGAGTGAATCTGATGACGTCAGAGGTACTGCGCGAGGCAAGCAGGGCCATTGTCCGCCGGAACATCGGTTTGCTTGTCGGCAGTTTTGTCATGGCGCTGGCAATCGCTCTTGCGGCATACGGCGTGCTGTTTGTCTGGGGGGCGCAGGAACAGAAAAAGGTTGCCGTCATCCGCCAGGAATTGGATTCCGTTGACATTGAAATCGCGAAGATGGAAAAGGAGAACGCCAATCTTATCGCATTTCAAAACAAGCTTTCCGTGATAAAATCGCTGCTCGATGAGCACACGACGGTGCTGCCCTTTTTCAACGCGCTTGAAAAAAACACGCTCCCTGAAGTGTTTTATTCCACTCTTGCGCTGGCCGATGACGGCACGGTCGCCCTTGCCGCAAGCACCACGAGTTATACCAATGTCGGACGCCAGCTCCTTGCGTTTCAGGAGTCGAAAGGATTCATCACGTCGGTACAGTTTAGCGGTATAGCATCGTCCCTGGACCAGCAGGGTGATGTCATCGGCGTTGATTTCAATGTCACACTCCAGATCGACCCTGCGCTTTTTGCCGTATCGCCCCCGCAATAATATTTCTATGACGGTCCAAACGCAAAAAATATCCATTCGTATCCTTGAGGCGCTTACGCCCTTTCTCATCGTGAGCATTTTTGCCGCGGTTGTAGTCTCGTTTTTTTACTATATCATTCAGCCCCAATTGCAAAAATACATAGCGGGCGGGCCGCTCAACGTTGAGTCCGTACAGGAATTGCTCAAAAGCAGGAAAGCATACCGTGACGACCTCAAGGGGCTTTTTGCCTTCTATACCGCATCGGCAAAGGCCGAGCAGGATCCGCTTGCCATGATTCTTCCTACAGACAAAGACATTCCCACGCTGTACGCGCTGTTTGAAAAAATAGCAAAAGACGTCGATGTCGGTTTGCAGGTGATTGATATTTCAGACAACGCGGAAAACGCAAAAAACACAAAAAGCGCAATACGGGAGGTCCCTCTTACATTGCGATTTATCAACGTTGACTACGCCGGGTTGCAGCGGCTCATCGCCGCGCTTTTGTCGAACATCCGCCTCACCACGATAGACAGCTTTTCTTTCGATCCGGCGAACAACGTTGCAGGTTTTTCGGTGCACACCTATTATTTTGCCACCTCCGCGAAGAAGTAACCATATGCCAGAAATCATTTCATCAGTGCATGGCCAGAAAAAAAAGAAGGGATTTTCCCGCCAGACAATCCTCCTCATTCTTTTTATTGTCATTCTGGGAAGCGGCGGCGGATATTATTATCTCGCTTATTTCGCGCCGCAAGAAGCGCCCTCGCTGGCAGAACTGGAGATAAAACGGCAACTCCCGATTAAGAAAGTCAACTGGCAGAAAGCGCTCTATGAGAATACAATAATAAAAGGCCTTCGCAATCCCCTGGGAGAGCCCCTGACAAAAGGCACGATTGGCAATCGGACGCCGTTTCAGCCGCCGGTAGAGAAAAAATTGGGTCTGTAGAAAAATGCTACAGACCCATCCCGGAGCTCGCCAAATGGCGAGCAATGTCCGGGATCCAGTACGAAAAATAAGCGTTAGACGTTTGTAAACGGAGAAAAAAGAAGGAGGAAAAAACATTTTTCACCAGTCTCAAATTACCCGAATAACATCACTGTATGGATAGCCGACTTTTTCAAGCGCTTCTAGACAAAAAAATCATCACGTCCGAGCAGGCCGCGCAAGCTCAGGATGCAGCGACGAAGGACAAGAAGGACGTTGAGCAGGTACTCCTTGATAGCGGAGTCGTTGCCGAAAAAGATATCGTCATAGTGAAGGGTGAGCTGTATGACGTGCCTTTTATCGATCTGGAGCGCAGCGATATCCCTCGCGAGGTGCTCACCATTATCCCCCAGCAGGTCGCCGAGAATTACGGTATCGTTGTGTTTGAAAAACAGGAATCGAATGTGAAAGTTGCCCTGACCAATCCGGGCGACTACCGGGCGCTGGAAGCGCTTGAGTTTTGGGCAAAGCGCGAAGGATACACGTTGTCAAAATACATTACGACGGCGGAGGGGTATCGCGACGCGATGAAAAACTATACCGCGTTTCAGAGCGAAGTGACCCAGGCCGTCGAACAAATAGAGGAGCGGAAGGTCGTTGAGCGCGAAGAGCGTAAAAAAAAGCGGGCCAATATCAGTGAAACAATCCGCAAAGCCCCGGTTGCAAAGATCGTCACACTTATTGTTGAAGAGGCGGTCGGGGTGGGGACGTCGGATATTCACATCGAGCCGTCCGAGAAAGAAACACGCGTGCGCTTCCGCGTCGATGGCGTCATGCGCACGTATTTGGCGCTGCCCGCACACATGCACTCGGCAATCGTTGCGCGCATAAAAGTATTGGCAAATCTCAAGATAGACGAAACCCGTATTCCCCAAGACGGGCGCATTCGCATCGAGGTGTTTGGAGAAGAGATTAATCTTCGCGTGTCGACATTGCCCATGATGGCAAACGAAAAGGTGGTGATGCGTATTTTGCCAACCACGACAAAAATCATTACGCTTGAGGATTTGGGGTTTTGGGGGAATGTGCTGGAGGTGCTGAAAAAGATCATTGCCCGTCCGACCGGCGTGCTGCTTATCAGCGGTCCGACCGGATCGGGAAAGTCGACGACGCTGTATTCCATGCTCACGGCGCTCAATACCGAGAAAGTGAACATCACCACGCTCGAAGATCCGATTGAATACGCAACACCCGGACTGAACCAGGTTCAGATTAATACGGAGGTTGGCTTGACGTTTGCGTCGGGGCTGCGCGCTATTTTGCGCCAGGATCCAAACATTGTTATGGTTGGGGAAATCCGAGACCGCGAGACGGCCGAGCTGGCGATTCACACAGCCCTTACCGGGCACTTCATGCTTTCGACCATTCACGCAAAGGACGCGCTCGGCGTCATTCCCCGTCTTGTCGATATGCACGTGGAGCCGTTTTTGATCGGCGCGGCGCTCAACACCATTACGGCGCAGCGCCTGGTGCGGAAACTCTGTCAGAAATGCAAGGCACCGACCGAGACGCCGGAATATCTCAAGGCGGAGGTGGATGGGGAAATAGCAACAATGCCCGATCAGGAATTCGTGAAACAAATCATGCCGCCGGGCACGCAGCCGCAATTTTTTCGACCGGTTGGGTGCGATGACTGCGACAAGAGCGGGTACAAGGGGCGCACAGTGGTGGTGGAGGCGATTTCCATGTCAAACGAACTTCAAGAGATTCTCAATACGCGCGTGAATATCGATGTGCTCCAAAAGGAGCGCAACCGTCAAAAACTGCTTTCCATGAAGCAGGATACCATCGTCAAGGCGATGCGCGGCGAAACATCGCTCGAAGAGCTTTTGCGTGTCACGCGAGAATAATCCCAACGCAGCCCGATACGCGGCTCACACTATGGCACGGTCGGGCTTCACAGGCAGGTTTTTCTTTGATATGCTGTTCACAGCATATTTTTTTTCTGCGCGGCAATGCAAAAGAAGATAGAAGCACTCCGGTCAGGGGCGCTCACGAAGATTCAAAAGGCACGCACGGTAGTCGAACTCGACAGAATCGAGTTGTCTTTGTTTGGGCGAAAAAAAGGCGTGATGACGGACATTTTGAAGGGGCTGAAGAATCTCGATCCGGAAGCACGGAAGGTGCAGGGACAATTGGCAAACGACGCAAAGAAAGCGATTTTTGAGGCGATCGCCGCGCGGCGCGCAGAGCTTATTGAACATCAAACCATCGAAGCAATCGACGTCACGGAATGTCTCATACCGCCTCTGCCGCACGGTACTCTTCATCCCATTACGCTTATTTCTCAAGAGCTTGAAGAAATGTTTGCGGGTATGGGGTTTCGCGTATATGACGGTCCGGAGCTGGAAGCCGATTATTATAATTTTGAGGGGTTAAATTTTGACGCCGATCATCCCGCGCGCGACATGCAGGACACGTTTTATATTAAGAATTTGCCCGGCCGGCTGCTCCGCACGCATACATCTACCGCGCAAGTGCGTGCAATGCGTGAATATGGCGCGCCGTTGGCAGTCATTTGTCTGGGCAGATGTTTTAGAAATGAAGAAACAGATGCTCGACACGAGCATACATTTTTTCAGCTCGAGGGTTTTATTGTCGGCAACGATATTACATTTGCGCATTTGAAGGGTATTCTTGAAGCAACCGCGCGCTATCTGTACGGACAGGATACGCGTGTGCGTTTGCGGCCCAAATATTATCCTTTTGTTGAGCCGGGAGTTAGCGGTGAGGTGACCTGTCTTTTTTGCCGCGGTGATGGATGTCGGTTGTGCAAGTCAACGGGGTTTTTGGAAATATTCGGCGCCGGACGCATTCATCCAAACGTGTTGCGAGAAGGCGGACTTGATCCAAAAAAGTGGTCGGGTCTCGCGTTTGGGTTCGGTCTCACGCGCCTTGCCATGCTGAAATACGGCATCGATGATGTGCGCCTTTTTGAAAGCGGCGACCTCGCATTTTTAAAGCAGTTTTATGGGGGCGTTTAGGCACTGTCACGAAATAACATCTTCAAGTTCGCCCGGATTCGTGTCAGATTTGTCAGAACAAAAGCTGAAGAATATGGGCATATTTTGAAGATTTTTTCCGGTCAAAGATGACATGAAGACGGGATGAAATTGATGAGGTTATTTCGTGAAAGTGCCTTAGGGCACTAGGATTGTGAGCCACTATGAAAAAAATTTACTCCAAACAGCACGGCATTTTTTTGAACAGTGATTTCTCTGTGAACATCGATGCGCAGGTCGCTGGTATGTACTGTATTGAAATCCATGCATCCGCGAAAAGCTGGTGGCAGAATACGGTGAATGGGCGAGCGTTTTTGAAAAAAGACAGCATGACGCCGCTCATAAACAATAAAAACGTTATTTCGATACGAGGGAAAAACAAACTGCTTGTCAATGATTTGTGGAACGGAAATATTTTGAAAGGCGCAGCGCAAACGGCATATATTGTTGCATCGTTTTCTGCCGGAGCGCAGACGCTTTCTTTTTCCGTTCTTGGCAAGCCACTGCTCTCCTCGATTGCGGTGTATCTCCTCGAAAACAAAACAGTTGAGCTCAATGGACTCAAAACAGAAAAGCGAGACAGGACGCCATGGCTTGTTTTTATGACATACCAGGAGCTCGGCATTGCTTCAGTATCAATAAGTGCCATGGCGCCGCAATCAAAAAAAGACGACGATGACATCCAGTTGAAGATTGATGGAAAGATCGTGAAGAATGAGGACTTGAATGCACACAAGGCGTGGTATTGGTGCGGTAAGATTCTTAAGGGCAAAAAAAAGGAGTTTCAAAAGGAGTTTACGGAGAACACCAGGCCGTTTCGTATCGATATTGTCGCCGATGGTACTCCCTGCATCGAGAATATACGAATAACACTGGAAAAAAAGCCGATACTCTTTATAAAACAAGATGTTCGGCCATATACACTTAAAGGGGTTGATCGCAAAAATAAGAATTTGCTCCTATGGAGTGTCATTACAATTTTTTTTGCATCTTTGGTTGTCAGTATCGGCATTGGTGCGTATGCGTATCAAAGCAACGGTATGTTCTGGCTTTCGTTTGATCAATCGCAAGAAGAAGGCGCAACATACGTTCTGACACTCAATGAAACGCGGGGCATTATCACTCACAAAACTCCAATAACGACACGATATAGTAATGGTGACAATTTTTATGGTATAGAAAAAGATGATACAGTAACGTTTTATTCCCAAGAAATCAGCAATGAACATATCTCTGCGAGCGGGAAAAGAAATCAAGCAATTATCATTGAGGGAGTGTCAGCGCAAGCAAAAATTGTCTATGTTTTGCAGAATAGAGGGGGTGAATGGGTGTCTATTCCAAATAGTGGTGAGCCGGGGATATCTGGTCCGGCTCCTGCTTTTCGAGGACACGATATATCGTTTTTTGACGTTGATGGTACCGGATGGGATGAAGTGAAGTCATCTTTTTATGTCGGTTATAGTAATGCATCGGACGAAGTATGGCATTCATGGTATCGATATGAACCGATGATGAAAAGTTTTGTATTTTTTAAAAAAAATAAGGAGAATGTAGCGAATAAGCATGATTTTTCAGCTGCGGAGGTCGATGAAGAGATGGTTAGAGAGTCGAAGTATTATAAAAATTAAAGAATAGGGATGTATGAAGATTGTTAAAGAATGGCTCTCGGAATTTGTCGATATTCCCTCGGACGTATCCGATGAAGAGATCATGCGCCTCTTGTCGCTTGCCACGGTCGAAGTGGAAGGCGTATCGTCCGACATGGAAAAACGCGCGCTTGACGCTATCGTTGTCGGCATCATCAAGGAGATACAGACGCATCCGGACGCGGATCGTTTGCGCGTCGTGCTTGTTGATGTCGGGCGCGCAGAACTTCCTCATATTGTATGCGGTGGAACTAATCTGGCTGTTGGCATGAGTGTCGCAGTCGCACTGCCGGGTGCTTCGGTTCGTTGGCACGGAGAGGGGGAGCCGATAGTATTAGAGAAAACAACCATTCGTGGCGTGCAAAGCGACGGAATGATTTGCGCGTCATCCGAAATCGGCCTTGGTGATAGATTCCCCGCAAAGGATGATCATGAAATTTTAGATCTCTCCGCGCTATCAACAATTCCCGGGATGCCGCTGTCCCGTCTTTTTGGCAATGAAGGAGTTGTGTTTGAAATTGACAACAAGTCGTTAAGCCATCGTCCCGACCTTTGGGGGCATCGCGGTATGGCGCGCGAAGTAGCCGCATTGTTTCGCCTGCCTTTCAAAGAGCAGTCCATACCAAAAATAAAACACGGAAAAGGAAAGCAACTCACTGTTGACGTAGCAGATCACGAACTCTGCCCTCGATACATGGGAGTTGTAGTCGATGGAGTATCATCGGCTCCATCGCCTGAATGGATGCAAAAACGGCTTACGCTTGCGGGCTTGCGTCCGATAAACAGTTTAGTTGACGTGACGAATTATGTGATGCTTGAATACGGACAACCCATGCACGCGTTCGATTATGATACGCTTTCAGAAAGAAAAGGAGGGGCGCATATTATTGTGCGAAGAGCGCGTGACGGAGAAACAATCGAGGCGCTCGACGGAAAACAATATACGCTCACATCAGAGACACTTGTTATTGCCGATGAGAATAATCCTGTCGCCGTCGCCGGTATTATCGGCGGTGTTCATGCGTCAGTAAACGAGGGGACGCGGACGATTATTCTTGAGGCGGCAAATTTTAACGGACCGTCGATTCGCCGCACGGCAAACGCCGTGGGTATCGCAACGGAAAGTTCGCGCAGATTTGAAAAACATCTTGATCCGGAGCTTCCCTCACTCGCCCTCGCTAGAGCCGTTTCGATTCTCAAAAATGAATTTCCAGCAGCGCGCGTAATGAGCGCGGTTGCCGACCGATATGCCAGGCCCCCTTCGGTACGACCGCTGACAGTGACCGTCGCCATGATCGAGAGAATGTTGGGCGTATCAATTTCATTGGCACGCGCATCGGGTATTCTCACTGCGCTCGGATTTCACATTACAAAAACATCGGATCATCTGTCCGTGCGCATCCCGAGTTTTCGACGGAAGGATATCGCATCGGTCGAAGATGTTGTTGAGGAGGTGGTGCGTTTTATCGGATACGATGCGATTCCCGCGGTTTTGCCGCGAATGCCTTTGAGTGAGCCGATAATCGACAGAAAGCGACAGATTGCGACAGAGGTTAAAAAAAGATTAGTGTATCAGTACGGTTTTCATGAGGTGCAGTTGTACGCATTTTCTCGAAAAGAAACAGTGCTTGCGTGCGGGTTGAATCCCGACGCGCATTTTGAGCTTGCAAACCCCCTTTCCGCCGAGCGCCCGCTGCTGTGCCGCTCGCTTATCCCAAATCTTTTAGAGGCGGTGGTGACAAATCAGCAGAGGGAAAAGAATATCGCGCTGTTTCAGCTATCGCGCGTTTTTTTGAAAGGGAACGTCGAGCATGACCCGTCCGGCGATGAGACGCTGGATATACCGAGCCAGCCACTGTATTGCGCGTGCGTGTATGTCTCAAAGGAAGAGGGAAATCATTTCGCGTTCGTGCGCGAGACCGTCTCGCGCGTATGCGCCGATCTCGGCATTGCTCTGGACGTGCGGAAAGAAGACGGGCGCGATCCTGTCTGCGCCGCGGGAAGGAGCGCCGGTCTTTATTGCGGAAGAACGCGTGTCGGATATATCGGTGAAGTATCGCCGAAGACGCGCGCCGCGCTGGGCATCGACGATCCTGTTTTTGCATGTGAGTTTGACGTGTCCCTGCTCGCCGAATGTTCTCGAATTCCGGTCAGGTATCATCCGCTTCCCGCATTTCCCGGCGTGAAGCGTGATATGACGCTATGCGTCGGCGAGAAGCGCGCGTATGCCGATATCGCCGCCCGACTTGCCTGTGCCCACCCGCTCATCGTATCGGCAGAACCGTTTGATGTCTATCGGGACAAAAAAATCGGCGCGGGCAACAAAAGCTTCTCTTTTCATATTGTCTATCAGTCGCCCGACAGGACATTGACTTCGCGGGAAGTCGACGAGGCGCATGAAAAGGTTTTGAACATTCTCAAAAAAGAGTAGGGCGCAGAAGAAGAAGATAAAAATTTTGCAGAATGAGTTGCGGCAGCTCCGAGTCGCGGGACGGCAAGCAGCGTAAGCGGCACGAATTCACCCAATTGACCTAATTACTTTGAATTACGAAACTGCCAATAACGCCCGCGTTGTCAT
>JACQWH010000031.1 GCA_016209345.1 Candidatus Uhrbacteria bacterium | reverse complement strand
AGAATCGCAGTTGCCGTTTTTTAAGGATTGGAGCGCGTGGGCCTTGGAGAAATATAGATTCAAGTGGGCGACCGGGGATGGCGCGCTTGTGTTTTTTGTCTGTCTTTTAATGGCGCTCAAACGCTTACTGCTTCTGGATTATGATTTGAATTATGAGGAAGGGAAGGAAATCGAATGCGTTTTGAGGATACTGGACGGCAAGTTGATTTACCGGGATTTTTTTTGGCAGTACGGACCTGTTTCCCCTTACGCTATTGCGTTGTTGTTTAAAATCACCGGCGTCTCCAGCATACTTGTGCCCCGGCTCATGGTCACGGCCGTGGCGGCTTTGACCGCGTTTTACTCCTACCGGGCCGCCAGACTTTATCTTCCCCCGTCCTGGGCCTTCTGGGCGGCCTTGATGGCTTCCTCGGGGTTGGCCGCGCGTGAAGGCACTTACGGCCACGGTTTCGCCTACCTGGGCATGATCGCCTCGTTTTATCATTTGATCTTGCTCTTCAAAAAGGAATTCGACCCCAGGCAAGCGGTTTACTCCGGGTTGTTTGCCTTTCTGGCCATGCTGGGCAAGCCCGTGATCTTTGGAGCGGGGGCGATATTTTGCGGGGCGGTCTCCATAGGTTTTTGGAGAGCGGTTTCTCCGGATAGGACTTTCGATACGCGCAGGGCCTTGTTGTGTTTTCTAAGCGCCGCCCTTTTGCCGTCGCTGGCGGTTTTTGGTTATCTGCTCGCAAAATCCGGATTCCAAGTCTTGAGTTTCAGCCTTTTCCCGATGAGTTCCGGGACCGTACAGATCAACGAATTTTATCTTAAGAAGTTATTCCCTCCTCTTCCGCATTCTCCTTTAGCATCCTGGGTGGGCGAAATGAACAAATACCTTGTGGACGATCTAAGATGGTGGATGATCGTCCTCGCGTTTCTCGGAGGGGCTTTTTTCGTCGCCAGGGAATGGCGCAGGGGGAATAGCGGCCTGTCCGGCCATTTTTTTCTGATGGCGTTGCTTGCCTATTCCCTGTTGATTGAGGCCGAAACTGTCATATGGATGACGCGTCCGATGACGTTTTACATAAATATGCTGGGAACTTTTATTCTTCTGGCGATTTTTTTCAAATGGACGTCGGATAGATTCCGATTGAAAGGCCTGGTCCGCGGGACGGCGTTTTTAATGTGCGTCTTCTATTTTTTCTATCCTCCGATTCGATTGGGCGCTTATCATTGGACGCATGACGAACCGCTGGGATTGAAATATGCGGAGACGGTCAAGGCGCCTCCCTACACGGCAAAAGCCTACCGGACGATCGCGCGCTACGTTCAAGAGGAGACGCGGCCAGGTGAACCGATTCTTTTCGCCGACTACGACGGTTTTATTTATTTGTTTTCCGAGCGTCCCACGTTGTTCCCCGAGGATTTTGCCATCATGGTGAGGACGTCCTTCAATCGGTATAATTTCCGCTATCCCAAGTCTTTTTTCGATGGCGTCGAGGCAAAAATCGTCGAACGGGTCGAGTCCCGGCCCCCATCGCTGATATTGGTTCCGGTCCGGTCGCTGAACAAGGAAAACATCGCCAAGTCGGGGTTTCTCGGGTATCTCGTCGAAAATTGGCGGCGCGAGGCCACTTTGAACGGGGATCTGGAGCCCGGGCCTTTTGACAAGGGGGAGTTGAAGTTGGCGGTTTTCAGACCGAAAGAATCGATCCGGACCGGTCCGCAAAACGGAAACTCTTAGCCGGGTTTTTACGGTGGCGGGGAACTGTCAGGAAATTTTTTTCGCGAACGTGGGCAGGTGGTCCCAGTTTTTTGCGTACCACTCTATGGTGATTTTCAACCCGTCCTCCAGCGAGGTGAAGCTGGAGGGTTTTAACAGCCTCAGGTATTTGTCCGTGGCGGAGTAGAAATGGAACACCTCGCCTTTTCGATGGCTCAGGCTACGATTAAGCTCGAGCGGGGAGTTCATGAGTTTGACGATCATCCGGGCCACGTCGATGACCTTGTACTCCGTGCCGTTCCCGATATTTATTATCTCGCCGACCAATTCTTTGCAGAGCGACGCTTTCAGCATGCCTTCCACGATGTCTCCGACAAAATTGAACTCCCTGGTTTGTTCTCCGCTGGTCATGCGAAATTCTTTTTCGTTGTTCAGGCAAAAGCGGATGAGGGCGGGAATGAGTAAATTGGAAAGCTGAAAGGGGCCATAGGTCAAAAACGGGCGGACTGTTACGACCGGTATGGCGGCGACCTTGTGGATCATCTGACAGAAATGCGTGGCCGATATTTTGGAGGCGGAATAGGGCGAAACCGCGGATTCTCTCTGCGTCTCGTTGAAAGGGGCGGCATTGTCTCCGTATTCCTCGCAAGTGCCGACATTGACGAAGCATTCCAACGGGATGTCCTGAAGGGCTTTGATGAGGGCTACGGTCCCCTTGATGTTAACGTCGATGATCTTTTCAATGTTTTCCAGGGAGCGTTCGGGGTTGACGATCGCCGCCAGATGAAAGACCCTTTTAGGGCAAATCCGCTTGAGGTAGTCTTTGATTTTATCCGACTCGGTGATCTCGGCTTTCCAAACCGTTATTCCTTTGCCGACGACGTCCGCGATCCGCCAGGGATTGGAGTCGTTGCGCACAAGGATGTGGACGTCTGCCCCCAACTGCGTCAGCCGCCGTGTCAGGTGGGACCCGATAAAACCCGACGCTCCCGTAATCAGTACGGTTTGTTTGTTGAATTCTTCATCCATGGGGTTTTCTTTAAGGGAAGCTCGAGAATCCGGAAGTTCTTCGAGGCGTTCCCTGGGAACGCGGTTTGCGAGCGCAACGTTTTCCCTGCGGCAACAGCGCGGAGCCGGAACGCTAATTCCTGGAAACGCGTTTTTTCTCCCATTCAACCAATTCCTTGTTGGTCCGAAAGCGGTATGCGTTTTTGGCAAACTGCCAGATCGCTCTTAAAAGAGAGAGATGAGACGACCCTCCCAGCCTGGGGTAGAAGACTACGGGGATCTCGTCGATTTCAAGTTTCAAGCGCTTCCATTTTATCAGAAGCTCGGCGTCTAAAAACCAATCCTTGGACTGAAGGTCCAACATGTCCAGGTATTGGCGCTTGAATATCTTCGGGGTTCCGTTCAAGTCGCGGACTTTAAGGGAGAATATTAGCGGAACTGTAAGGTCGTACAATTTGCTGACCCATCGCCGTACGACATGGTCCATTCGCTTTACCCTGCGGACTTTGACGAAATCGCTATCGTTTTTAAGGATATGGCGGATCGTTTTTACGACATCGTCGGGTTTTATCTGGCCGTCCCCGCACAAATAGCCGAGGTATGCGCCCTGGCATTTTCTAAGTCCGGTCAATATCCCCCATCCATAGCCTTGGTTTACTTCCACGCGGATTTTTTTGATCCGTGGGTTTTGCGAGACTTTTTGATCTATCAATTTCCCGGTGTTATCCCAAGAGCCATTGTCCACCAGCGCCAACTCGTAATCGATTTGATTGGTTTCCAAGGTTTCAACCAAGGGATCGACCACTTTGTTGAGGCATTGTTCTTCATTATAAAAGGGGATGACGAGAGAAACCAGCATGGGGGATAGGTTGAAGGATTTTTATTGCTGGGGAAGGTCTCGTGAAAAAGGTTATGCGCGTCTTTCCCTTGTTGGATTCGCGGTTTTGCGTCTGGATTTTTTGCCGGCCAGGCATTTTTAAAGAAATGGCGCTTCTGTTCTTTTTGAATCGGACTTGTCCTCCCTCAGGGAGGATTCCGAGTCGCGTTCGCTTGGTTTCTTAACTTTTCGCTTGGTCGTTTGGGGTGAAATGACAAGGGGTCTCCGTTCAAGAGGATTCCTTGCGCATAAATCCGACTGTAAACGAGCCATCGGCTTTAAGTCCAGTGATTCTAGAACAGAACAAAATCAGGGTCAATTCATTTTTCTCTCAAGCAGTTGGAGGTTGTCTCCTTTTCTTGAAATTTTATATCCAGGGGGTTCTCGGTTCTCCGCCCGGTTGGAGCGGCGTCCGCCTTTTTAAAAAAACGTCGCTTTTGCGCTATACCGCGCCTTGGGGAAGTACGAATGAAAATCCTGGCATAAGTTTCCCACGCCGCATCCATAGTCCAGAAAATCAGTTTTTTTAATTTGGATGCGGTAAAATGGGACACGTCGAACCCCGTGGACTTGAGACCGTCGTCCATAATCGCGTTGTACTTGTTTGAGAATGGGGCGAATTTTTTGGGCAGGATACCGATCTCGATTGTCGTTGAGTCATCGGGGCCGTTTGGGATCCCCGCCGACGAATGTCTTTCCGGAGATCGTCAAGCCACAACACGCTGGAAAAACGCCGGTATCGGGGATAGTATTTAATCCCGCCTTTTCCGGCCGACCCCGCCAATCCAGTACCGTCCGGCGTTTTTCTTGAGCCGGATTCGGCAACCCAGCGCCTTCGACAAGATTTCGTCGCGGAGCATCTCCCGCTTTTTTCCCTGCATGTGGATTTGCCCGTCCTTCATGTACAGGACGTGGGTGATGGAGGGGAGT
>JACQWH010000035.1 GCA_016209345.1 Candidatus Uhrbacteria bacterium | reverse complement strand
CCCTAATCCCTAATCCCTAATCCCTAATCCCTAATCCCTAATCCCTAATCCCTAATCCCTAATCCCTAATCCCTTTCCCATGGCAAAAGATACCAATGAAATGCAAAATGACAAAGAGCGTTTGAGCGCGGTAAAAGAAGCAATTGATCAGATTCGCGATCGGTTTGGCGATGGGTCTATCATGAAGTTGGGTGATGCAAAAGCCATGAATGTCGAATCGGTGACAACCGGATGTTTGTCGCTGGATATTGCGCTTGGCGTCGGCGGCATGCCGCGCGGTCGCATCATTGAAATCTACGGACCTGAATCATCGGGAAAGACAACGCTTGCCCAGCATGTCATAGCGGAGGTGCAGAAACAAAAAGGCATTGCCGCATTTGTTGACGCGGAACATGCGCTGGATCCAGACTACGCGCGCAAGCTCGGCATCAATATCAACGACATGTTCATCTCCCAGCCGGATAATGGCGAGCAGGCGTTGGAAATCGTTGAAACGCTTGTGCGATCCAATGCCGTTGACGTTATTGTTATCGACTCGGTTGCCGCGCTTACGCCAAAAGCGGAGATCGAAGGCGATATGGGCGATTCGCATATGGGCCTGCAGGCGCGGCTCATGAGCCAGGCGCTTCGCAAGCTCACGGGCATTGTCAGCAAAACGAAAACAATCGTGATTTTTATCAATCAGACGCGCCAGAAAATAGGGGTGTATTTCGGCAATCCGGAAACGACGACCGGCGGTACCGCGCTGAAGTTTTATTGTACGGTGCGCGTTGAAATACGCCGCGCCGCGCAGATTAAACAGGGAGAAAAAATTATCGGCAATCGCGTAAAAGTAAAGATTGTAAAAAACAAAGTCGCGCCGCCCTTTCAGACGACGGAGTTTGACATTATGTACAACGAGGGTATTTCAATTCCGGGTGACCTTCTCGATACGGGTGTTGCCTACAAAGTAATCGCCAAGAGCGGAAACACCTATTCGTTTGGTGATGAGAAACTCGGCGTGGGCCGTGAGAACGCAAAAGCGTATCTTGCAAGCCGTCCCGATCTGATGGCCGCCATTCGCGCACAGACACTTGCTGCCACCAAGCCCGTCGCAGCAACGGACGATATGCTTGCTCATGATTACACACCACCCCTTCCGACAGAGGAAGAGATTGAGGTCGTATAAAATTAATTATTGAGCGCCCTTATTATATGGCAACAAAACCGGGTCAATACGATGATTTAAAAAAATTGCCGCCAACAGAGATCGAACCAGGAGAGAATGGTCCGAAAGAAGAAATGACACTTGAATCCCTTCTTAAAACAACAAAAAAAATTGAGTTATCTCCCGTAGACGCTATCAAGGCGCAGACAGCAGAGTTGGCGGTAGATAGACATGAGCAAGAAGTGAGAGCGCGCGAGTTGCTGGAAAAATTACAAAGGATCGGTCGTGTCTCAAAAAATGCGGGAATGATCGATTATCTGCGCATAGCACAACCGGGAGAGTTTGGAGCACTTGTTCAGAAAACGAATGAAGAATTTGATCGTTTAAACCCAAGTGAGCGGGCGGGAATTGGGTTGGCCAAGGATGCACAAGCGCTCATAGAGACGCGGTCGTTAACTGGACAAACCAACGATGTTCGTAATGCTAAGATGCAATATGGTGAGAGCGGTGTGCTTGATCTTCTCGAAGATATTAAGGATCCACGCCAGTATCTTCGTGTGCTTGATGAAAGTGTCGGCCTTCATGTAAAACGAAATGAAGACAGAACCAACGCTAGAATAGGGGCGCTTCAAAGCGGAGAGAGCGTTGATAGTCCATTTATTGATTTGAGTACGCCCGAGGCAGTTGCCAAAGAAGTAAAGCGACTTGAAGACCTTATATCTGAACGGAGTCAAGAGGCACGAACGATACTTTCTGGTCGTGCAGAGGGGTTCGGGCGAGCCGCTCTTACCCATGGTGATATGGGTACTGCGATTGCCAGCTTTGATTATGCCGGGATAGTGACGAGGCGGGATGTGCTTGTCGATATTCATGAAGCCCTTGAAGCACTATCGAGATCATCGAATCCAACCGATCAAGACCAGCACAACAAAGCGGTCGCCGCACTCTGGGAAATAAATAGAAGACTGGCAAAACAAGGGAACCTTAACGCGGATCTTCACGCGCGACCCATAGAGTAAGGGGCCATGAGGATGTATTATTGCGAGACGCGTTCGGTATATTCGAGTGTTTCGGTGTTGACGCGCACAACATCGCCCTCTTTTACAAAGAGGGGAACATTGACGATGAGGCCGCCTTCAAGCGTGGCCTGTTTCGTCACGTTGCTGGCAGAGTCGCCCTTGATGCCGGGCGGGGTTGATTGTACGCGCAACTCAACTTTCGGAGGGAAACTGATGGTAATCGGCCTCCCGTTAAAATTCAGAATATCGACTTGCATCCCCTCTTTCAACAATTTTGTCCGTTCGCCCAAGAATGCGGGATCAATAACCATCTGCTCATAAGTCGACGAGTCCATAAAGTAGACGCCGCTCTGGTCGGTATAGAGGTAGTCGCCTTTTGCTTTTTCCAAATCCGCCTCTTCAACTCGTTCTCCGGCCTTGAAACTATATTCCAGCACCTTGCCGTTGATAAGATTTTTCATCTTTGTCTGCATGACGGGTTTTCTCTGCTGCATGCGCACAAAATTTGCGGTCTGCACCTGATAGGGCTCACCGTCAAAGAGAATAGTGAGCCCTGTTTTGATTGAGTTGAGCGATGGAAGGACAGCCATACGAAACAGAATGAAGAATCAAGAATTAAGAATCAAGAACAAAATCGAGCATATCATTCGTCATTCATGACTCGTTATTCTTTGTGGATTTGAGAAAAACAATATGATCGCGTCAATACAAGAAACACACTCCTTACTGTATTACAAACGGTAAGAGCGCCATAATGCGCGCACGCTTTATGGCCTCTGACAGGGTGCGCTGGTGTTTCGCGCATACGCCACTGCGCCGGCGAGGTGCGATTTTCCCGTATGATGAAATAAATCGGCGGAGCGTAAGCACATCCTTGTAATCAATCTCGGTTTTTTGCTTTACGCAAAATCCGCAAAAACGCTTTTTTTGTTCGGTTTTTTTTGGGTGCATCATAGATGTACTAAAAAGGAATTTCTTCTATTGTTCTTTCTTCATCGGATGGGCCCTGCTGGCTCTGTCCAAACGGAGCGGAATCGTGCGGGGGCGCCGATTCGCGCGCGCCGCCGCCTGAACCCGACGGCCCGTCGAGCATAATCATATTTTCGGCGATGACTTCGGTGGAGTATCGGCGCACGCCGTCCTGTCCGACCCAATCGCGCGTCTGGAGTCGCCCTTCAATATATATTCGTTTGCCCTTTACGAGGTATTGGGTGCAGATATCGGCAAGCTTGCCCCATGCGACGATGTTGTGAAATTCCGCCTTATCCTGTTTTTGGCCCTGCGCGTCGGTATAGACGCGGTTTGTTGCCAGCGAGAAGCTGCACACGCTTTGTCCTGCCGGTGTTGCGCGCCCTTCAGGATCTTTTGTGAGGCGTCCGATGATCATTACTTTATTGAGGTCCATATGCTTGATTTAAGATTTAAGATATATTTTTAGATAATATCGTCCGACATTAATTCGTTAAGCTTTTTATCAAGTTCCTCATAGCTTACCTTTTTATTTTTTTTCTTTGCGTTTTCTTCCGCAGAATCATCGTCTCCGGTCGGTGTTTGAGCGGAGTCATCCGTCGTTGGCGCGCTTGCGGCGGCATGACTATCATCTGACGCATTCCCTTGCTGCTCAACGGGTGCGAGTACGATTGTTTTTTCAACGGGCTTTTCTTCTGCCTGAGCGTCGGTTGTTTTGGTATCCGTCGGCTCATTGATCGTTGAAAGGGTTGGCGTTTCGCCAAGAAGTTCTTCGCCCAGTGTTTTGCGCATGCCGGTTCGCTCATATGAACGTGGTCGCGCATCTTCTTCTTTGCGTTCAAGCGGGAGCGGTTTGCCAACGGTTTTTCGGCGCACGATGCAATGGCGCAGGAGTTCGTTTGTCAGCCGGAAGAGGCGATCGAGTTTTTTTACCGCATCGCCGGGCGCGTCAAACTCAATAAGCACATACGTGCCATGTCCCTGATGCTTAACGGGATATGCCAGCTTGCGCCGGCCGAGATTCTGCACGTAATGGATTGTCTCGGTATGCTTTTTTATCGTCTCCTCAATGGAGGATATAATGGCGCCAACTTCTGTGTCGGCATGGGATCCGCTCAGGATGCCGAGGAATTCATAGTGGTTCATAGGATGTAACTTATATAGTGACAATTTACGCAGTTGAGGGTATTTCTAGGCGCCAGCGAGGAGCGGAGAAAGGCGTATACAGTATACGTTGTTGAGCGCCGGAGCTGGCACCAAAGAAATGCGCCAACCGCGTAAATTGTAAGGTATAAAAAAATAAGGCATACATACCCTCTTACCCTGCCTTGAAATGGACCCAAAAATCACCGTGTGCGTTTTTGGGAGGTAAAAGGATTGAAAACAAGGACTCTATTGATACCACCACCCTATCAAAGGCGATTAAAAAATGCAAGGGGTTGTCCATGTTCTTATTTTTGCCCCTCTTTAGGGAGTAATGAGGCAATCATTTCTTTTGTAAGCGCTCCAACAAGATACAGTGCACTGATATAGACCAGGCCGCCGCCGACTATTTTTATGGCGAGATGCAGGTTTGGGAACGCATAGAGAAATACGCCCATGACACCGCTGGCCAGAAGCGTTTTTCCTGCATAGCCAAGACGCGGAATAACGCGGGTTTTTTTGTAAAAAATAAAAAATCCGATAAGGGCGACGGCCGTCTCCGTCGCAATCGTAATGCTCGCAGCCGCCCAGTATCCGTAAGAGGGGATGAACACGAGATAGCAGACAACGGCAATAACGGCGACAGAAAAATAGCCGACAAGCATTTTTTTCTGTTCGTTGATGATATTGATAAGATGGCCGAAGAGCGATCCGAAGAAAATAGCTCCGGTCGCAACGATAAGCATCATCAGGAGGGTGCCTGACTGAAAAAATGAAGGACCCGCAACCAGCACCATTACCGCCGCGCCGGTAAACAGCGTCCCGACAATCAGGGGAAATGCGGTAAGAGCCATGAAGTCGAATGTTTTCTGGAAGTAGCGGGAAAACGCCGGCATATCTCCAGACGACCATGCGCGGGCAAAGCTGGCAAGCGTCAGGCCGATGAACATGATGGGGAATGTCATGAGCACTTCCACGACACGAAATGCAGCGCCGTAGATGCCGACATCTTCTTGCGGTTTGGAAAGCGACAGGATAAGCGTATCGGCGCGAAGATAGACAACATTGCAGAGGATGGAAAGTGCGATGGGCCAGGTTCTGGTATACACCAGGCGCCAAATATACCAGTCAAAAGACAGCCGCGGCAGCGCCCATGCGCGAGACGAGAAAAAAAGGATGCCCCATTGAAGGGCATTGTTGAAAAGAATTGCTGCCAAGACGCCGACGAGCCCTCCGTCCATCCGTGCGGCAAGCGCAATACCGCCAATGAGAAAGAGCTTGCTTGTGATGTCGGCACAAGTGGGCACTATCATCGAAAGCCGAACTTGGTACACGACCGTTGATATCTGGATGAGAGAAGAAAGAAAGAATGAAGGGGCCATGACCAATACGCCGATCTTTATCTCTTGGGGGTAGGGGAAAAAAAGGACGGCAATGGGCGCAAGCGCGTAGATGACGACTGCTGAAAGGAGGCGTATCGTGAAAATATTGTCAAAATTTTTCTTGTGGTCTTGGCCGATTTCGGAAATAAGCTGAATGGCAATGACCGAAAGGCCCATATCGACAAGAATGCCAAAAAACTGTAAAAACGCAGTAATGGTGGTATAGGCACCGAATCCTCCTCGGTCCAGATAGCGGGCCATGAGGCCGAATGCGACAATCGCAAGGAGAGTGCTCGTTATCTTCGCGCCCGTTTGCAGAGCCGTATTGTAGGCGATTTGTCTGGCAAGAGACATGATGGTTCTTTGTAAGATGAATACAATTTTTGTTCACCAACGAGTTGAACAAAAACGGAAACTATGGTATACTATATAGTATGGCTTGTCATTTTTTTCAAAAACGAGTCGGGATTGTGTTTGCTCTCTCGGCCATCGCGTCACTCGGCACAATGATCGTCGTATTCTTCTTGTTTTCTACTATAGCAGACGCGCAAACCAAGAGCAATGATCCGTTTGCGCTTACCCTTATCCAGAGCGCGCGCAGCATTACCACCGCTCCGTATCAGGATACGGTATTTGGCATCGGGTTTAAAAATACGAGCGGCATTGCATGGAAGAAGACCGACGCAGAAATGCTGACTCTTCGTTCGAGCGCGAAAAAGGAAAGCTATTTCCATGATGCAACATGGAAAAGCAGAAATGTGGTAATGGATCTTCCCCGCGACGCACGAGCAGGCGAGCTGGTGTATTTTTGGTTTACGCTTGAGGCGCCAAAGGAGGAGGGGAGCTATATCGAAGAACTTTCCCTCTATCGCGGCAATCAGAAAATTTCCGAAACAGTGACGCGTATTCCAATCACGGTGAAAAAACAAGACATTGAGCAGGCAGAACAGTCCGTCGCGCCCTCTTCAATGGGTGCGGCGGCTGTCGCGGGGAGCAGTGATTCTTCCCGTGCGATCGCGGCCCCCGCGCTCTCGCCGGCCCAGCCCTTTGTGCCACCTCCAACGCCAAGCAGCATGTCGGGGACTTATGCCGCCCTCAAACTTATTGTGAGTGCGCCAAGCATCACGGTAAAACAGGCGGAAAGAATCACGTTTGGCATCGGGTTTAAAAATACCGGAACTGCTGCATGGAAAAGGAGCGACATCTTGCCAATTACATTGCGCTCATCGGCAAAGAAGGAAAGTTATTTTTATGACTCATCATGGAAAGCGCAGAATATCGTGATGGACGCTCCTTCCGACGCGCAAGCAGGCGAGTTGGTATATTTTTGGTTTACGCTTTTTGCTCCGGTATATCCGGGGGCGTATGAGGAGAATCTTTTTCTCACAAGGAACGGAGAAAAAATCGCGGGAAGCGATGTGCGCATTCCCATTACTGTTATGCCGCGATCCTCGACGGTGCTTACGGGTCTATCGGGGCAGTCGGGGCAAGACGCGGGCGCGGCAATAATCGAAACAGATTCTCCCGTCTCATCATCATCGGCGCCCGATACGTCTTTGAATTCATTTTCCCCGACCCCGACACTCAGTCAGGATCCTCGTCCCGGCATACTGGATGAACGTACTGAGCAGGAGCCGCTGATCCGTGTCGGCCTGTA
The DNA here is from genome assembly GCA_016209345.1 of Candidatus Uhrbacteria bacterium. GTDB lineage: Bacteria > Patescibacteriota > Patescibacteriia > JACQRZ01 > JACQRZ01 > JACQWH01. Next base: position 6,956 of record JACQWH010000035.1, on the reverse strand, counting down.
TTCGACAAAAGATCCGGTGCGCATTACGGCAAACAAAGATTACGAGGTGCGCGATTCGGACGGCGCGCTTCTTACCGTTGAGCGGGCAGGAATCGTGAGCACCATTATTTTCGATTGGATACTGAAAGCATATACGCTCACGACTCCTACCGTTTCTTTGGGTACGATAAAATATTTGCGATTTGGTCCCGTACAGTCGGATACGGCCGCGTTGGCGCAGACGTCCGACTCGCCGGGCAGGGATATTATTTTTGAAATCCCCTCATACACAAACCATCCGTCGTGGTCTTCCGCGCTGAACGATAATACGTTTCGTTCACTGCTTGAAGTGCGATACGCGCCGCAGACAAACCGACTCTGGGTGGTTAATGAGCTCAAGTTGGAGAACTATCTCAAGGGGATAGGGGAAACATCGAACAGCTCGCCCTATGAGTATCAGAAAGCGCTCCTTACCGCAGCGCGCACGTACGCGAAGTATCATATTGACAGAAGCACGAAACACGCCGCCGACGGATTTACCGTAAGCCCGACCGAGGCCGATCAAGTGTATCGCGGATACGGCGTGGAAAAGCGTCTCCCCAACGTAGCGCGCGCGGTCGATGAAACGCGAGGTGTCATCGTCACATACGGTGGCCAGCTCGCCATTACGCCTTATTTTTCGCAAAGCGACGGGAGGACGCGGAGCTGGGAAGATGTGTGGGGCGGCTCTCCAAAGCCCTGGCTTGTCGGCAAGGACGATCCGTTGGGTCAGGCCGACTGTAGCACCGTCGAGAAAAAGCGGCTCTGCGGACATTATGTGGGAATGTCGGCGCGCGGGGCCATCGGCATGGCGATTGACAATAAATCATTTGAAGAGATTTTAAAATACTATTATACTGGAATAGAATTAAAAAGAATTTACTAGCCCCTAACCCCTCTAACCTATAACCTAAAGGTATATGCATATCAACGACATTCTCGACGCAGCCATTAAGAAAGGCATTTCGGATATTCATTTGGCGGTACATAAGCGACCGATATTGCGCCACGACGGCGACCTTATCGAGCAGGAAGAGTTTCCCGTGCTCGAACAGGCAGACATAGAGCAGGTTGTGTATGAAGTACTCTCAGAGCACCAGAAAAAGGAACTAGAAAGCGAGCGCGAACTGGGGCTTGTCTATTCGCTGAAAGACACGTATCGCTTTCGCGTCAATGTTTTTTGGGAGCAGGGGCATTTGACCCTTGTTGCGCGGTTTATTCCATCTGAAATTCCGACCATGGAGCAGATCGCGCTGTCGCCTATCGCGTTTGAGTTTACGAAATGGCAGCAGGGGCTGGTGGTGCTTACCGGTCAGACAGGGAACGGTAAGTCGACAACACTTGCTTCGATGATTGATCATATTAACCACACCCGCGCCGCAAACATCATCACGTTTGAAGATCCTATTGAGTTTGTGTTCAAGTCGGATAAGTCGGTCGTACGCCAGCGCGAGTTCGGACACGACTTCAAGTCATTTGGAAACAGTTTGAAGTTTGTCGTCCGCCATGACCCGGATGTCATCATGGTGGGCGAGATGCGCGATCCCGAAACGATTTCAACAACCATTACCATTGCCGAGACGGGCCACCTGGTGTACTCGACCCTGCATACCTACGACGCGCCGCAAACCATTCACCGTATCATTGATTATTTTCCCGCAGATCAGCAGGAGCAGATTCGCCTTCAGCTTGCCATGACGCTCCGCGGCGTTATCTCTCAGCTCCTGGTTCCAAAAGTGGGCGGCGGGCGCGTCGCCGTTCGTGAGGTTATGGTGCTTACGCCCGCGATTGCGAATTTGATTCGCGAGAATAAAATCGAACATATAAAATCGATGATTCAGACCGGCGGCGATCAGGGCATGATGACCATGGATCAATGCCTCCAGGACCTGTATCAAAAAAAACTCATAAGCGAAGAAGTCGCTCGCGCGCACCTGCAAGACCCCCGCATTCTTGGATAAATAGAACTCTTCCGCCTACCTTAGGCGCGTCTTGGACAAACCTCCGAGAATGCGCTACACTTGCAAGCGATAATTTTGTTGTATGCGCCCGTCGTTCAACGGATAGGATATCAGGCTTCGAACCTGAGGATGGGAGTTCGATTCTCTCCGGGCGCAAGAGAAAAAGACGAGGAACCATTTGGGAAGAATTGTTTCATTTGTTTGTGATTAAAAAAATTTTACAAAAAATAGGAGCAAGCGAAAATCCGATCATGAAACTCGCAGCCGGTTTTATGCGAATGCCCATTCGAAGTGCGCAATTACAATTATTGAAGTTTCACAAGGATAAGGGCGTTATCAATCTAATCCGGACAATTCAAAAAGATGGCAATTCGCTCATGTGGCCCACTGAAATGGTTCAAATCCATCATTGCGTTTCCTCGGTAAAAAGGCGGGAGGGTGATTTTGCTGAGGTTGGCGTTTATGCAGGAGGGTCCGCAAGGATGGTCTGTGAGATAAAAGGGGACAGGGCGCTTCATCTTTTTGACACCTTCGAGGGATTGCCAGAACCAACGTTTGCAGACAGTAGTTCAATGCGGAAGAAAATGTATACGGCGACTTTTGATTTGGTAAAAACGTATCTTGGCGGTTACAAAAATGTATTTTTTTACCCCGGCATGTTTCCCGAAACCGCGGGACCGGTTGTAAATAAATCATTCGCATTTGTCCACCTTGATGTAGATTTATACCGCAGCACTTTGGAATGCCTAAAGTTTTTTTATCCCAGAATGGTGGGGGGCGGTATTATTCTATCGCATGATTATTCAAGCTTGGCGGGTGTCAAAAAAGCGTTCGATGAATTCTTCGCGGATAAAGTTGAATCTGTTATTGAGCTTTCTACAAGTCAATGTGTAGTCGTAAAAGATTATGCCGCCAAAGAAAAACCTGAAAAATGAGAATTGACACCATTTTAGTGGCTGTTGCGCGGGATGAGAACGGGTGGCGAGTGCGCGCAGCCACCCAGGACCGCGAGTCGGATGCGATGCGGCGAATCCCTCCGGGCGCACCAAAATTAACTTTGTCAGAAAAAATACTATGAGAAATAAAAACGAAGAGATTCCTTCATCGGAAGGAGAAGGCGCTCAAGGTGAAAAGAAAGAAACAAAACGTGACAGAATAAGAAGAGAGCTTTTGTTATTCTATGGCGGTGTTGTCGGTGAGTGGGAGCGCGTTTATAGAGATAACCAGCATAACTTGTGGGTTCAGCATGCAGCATATCAATATGGGGCGGAGAGCCAGGAGAAATATAAGGAACGGGTCGACAGAAATGTTGAAACAATGAAAAAAAATTCGATGATGAACTTCAAAGAATAGTAGCTTTGCTTTGACAGCATTTTGGAAAATAAATTTGTATATCTGTGCGAACATGAGACTTGAAAACAAAGTTGCAATCATCACGGGTTCGTCGCGCGGCATCGGACGGGCCACAGCAATCCTCTTCGCACAAGAGGGGGCATTTGTTGCTGTGAACTATAAGAATGACGTCGCCGCAGCTCAAGAAGTTGTTGATACTATTGGTCTAGAGAGGTCATTGTTGGTACGGGCGGATGTTTCAAAAGAAGATGACGTAAAGCGTTTGATATCCGATACGCTAGAAAAGTTTGGTCGCATCGATATTCTTGTAAATAATGCCGGTACACTTATTCCAAAATCCTTTGATGAAACAACTCCCGAGATTTGGAATCAAACACTTCAGAGTAATTTGTTGGGAGCATATAATTGTATTAAGGCGGTGAGCAAAGAAATGAAAAAGCAGAAGCACGGAAAAATCGTCAACGTCACCTCCATTTCTTCCATTGTCGGCAGTTTGACAAGTGTGGCATACGCAGTATCAAAAGCAGGCGTTGACGCACTTACAAAAACTCTTGCCGCTGAATTTGGCAGATTCAATATTACTATCAATTCAGTTGCACCTGGACCGGTTCATACGGATCTCTTGCATGAAATTTACAGTAAAGAGCTTATTGATAAACTGGCGAGCGAAACGCCAATGGGGAGAATTGCTTCGCCGGAGGATGTAGCAAGGGTAATCTTATTTTTTTCCTCCCCCGATTCGGATTTTGTCAATGGCCAAACATTGATTGTGGACGGCGGAAGAATCATTCGTTAGCTATGAAAAATCGCCAAAGACATGTTCTGCCGATTTTTTTGCTCCTTGCGTGGCGAGGATACAAGTCACTTGTATTGATAGATTAACACGTTTATACCGTATGCCAATAGTGTGCACAATAAGTGAACAGTATGGGAAGCTTTATTGAAATAAACGATACATTACAGCTGACACGCGAGCAGGGATTTCCCCGCGAGCTTGATTTTGCGATACACTTGAAAACGCCGTATCGGACAGAGGACTTTTCTGAGAGAGTTTTTGAGTTCAAAGATAAGCCCGCCATTCGGCTGTATAAAGTCCCGCCCGTCAGAAATTTTTTGGTGGAAAATAGAGACGGCAAGTGGATTTACTGGGGGCTCGTGCACATCTTGACGATCATCCATGACTATGAAAAGAGGATGACAGCGGGGACATACAAAATCATCTATCTCTATCCGCCCGATGAAATGCGTGAGGCACACAATCTTATGGACCGAAGGAAGGAAACGCAATTTTTTGACTAACATTTTTTTCATCCTGAATTACGAACGCTGAATATGCCGAAAGAATTGGACGAATGTAAGCTCGTGGGCGGCAGAACCGCCGCAGAAGTTTTGAGGATTGGAGATACGGTGCGCCGTCCAATAGGGCCCCACTCCGATTTTAGCCACGCGTTGTTGAAGCTGCTTAAAGAAAAGACGTTTAATGGCGCGCCACGTTTTCTTGGCATTGACGAGAAGGGGCGGGAAGTGCTTACGTTTATCAAGGGCAAAGTGCCGCATGGAGAAATTGACTGGACTGACGATCAGCTCATTGTTGTTGTTCGGATGCTTAAACGTTTTCACGATGCTACAGCGGGAAGCGTGCTTGCCGGCAATCAAGAAGTTGTTTGCCATAACGATGTGGCTCCCTGGAATATCGTGCTGGACGATACCATTCCCGTTGCCTTTATTGATTTTGACGGCGCAGAACCGGGCAGTCGTGTTGATGATTTGGCATATTTTCTGTGGACATTCCTTCGACTGGGCAGTGACATTCCCGCAGACCAACAAGCGCGAAAGACACGGCTACTTTGTGAGACGTATGGTTTTTCCGATGGACAGGCGCTCTATGACGCGCTTATTAAACAGCAAAATAAAATTTTAGCCGAAAGAGAAATGCTGGCACAAGAAGCTCCTGACAAGGATTCACGCGAGTTTTCCGCATCACAAGCCAAAAATATCCGTTCGGAAATTGAATGGGTTCAATCACACAAGACATTGTTTGAAAGTATATTTCGCGCCTAGGGGAATATAAAATGGTTATGTGCAAAGGATCAAGCGGGACATATTGTACGGACCTCGTCCGCACCGGAGCTGTTGAGGCCGTCTTGACAAATTATTGGCATAACGTATACTTTAATTATGCCTAGTAAAAATAAACAATTAGTACGATATCTTGAATCTCGCCTGGCACGTCTCGTGAGGGAAAAGAAATCGTTTCTTCTTCTCGGTCCGCGACAGGTTGGGAAAACAACGTTGGTGCGTTCACTCTTAGCATCGCGGGAAAACGTTCTTGAATATACGCTTCAGGATCCTTCCGTTCGGATCACGTTGGAGCAAGATCCGTCCCGAATCATTCGGGAGGCGCGCGCTCACGGAGTGCGCCCGCTTGTTTTTATTGATGAAGCTCAAAAAGTACCCGAGCTTTTTGATGCAACGCAAGTGCTTCTCGATAACCGTGAGGCATCATGCATCTTCACGGGATCATCGGCGCGGAAACTGCGGAGGGCGGGCGCGAATCTTCTTCCCGGAAGGATTCAGCGACTTTTTCTGGATCCTTTGCTGTGGGGGGAGCTTGGTCTGATGCGGCATCCAGCGCTTTCTGAATTCGCGTTGAAAAATATCAACGCACACGGCTCCTACTCGTTTGAGGATCTTTTGATTTATGGTTCGTTGCCACTTATGGTTTCTCTGACTCCCAACGAAAGGAAGGATATATTGAAATCATATGCCCAGCTCTATCTTGAAGAAGAGATACGCGCCGAGGCGATTGTCAGAAAGATTGGAGCATTTTCCCGCTTTCTCGAGCTTGCGGCAGTGGAATCGGGCACTGCGCCGAATCTCAGCAAACTCTCGCAAGAATCGGGCGTAAGCCAACCGTCAATAAAAGAGTTCTATCAGATTCTTGAGGACACGCTTGTTGTTGAGCGTATTGACCCCTATCTTAAAAATGCGAGGAAGCGCATTCTTGCTTCTTCGCGGTATTACTTTTTTGACCTTGGAGTTCGTAATGCGCTTGCACGGATACCGCTTGAACGAGATGTCATCAACACACAAAAAGGAACGCTTTTTGAGCACGCGGTCATTCTTGAAATTATCCGTCGTAATCGCTTGCTTCAAAAACCACACACCATACATTATTGGAGAACGTCGGGCGGGGCAGAGGTTGATTGCGTTGTTGATACCGGCTCGTCGGTCATTCCAATAGAAATAAAAGCGGGGAAAAGTGTTCGTCTATCGGAAATAAAAGGGTTGAGGATTTTTTTGGAAGAATATCGACGGGTTGCTCCGGTTGGCTATGTTATTACCCAGGGAGAGCGACGGGAGCGCCTTGATGAGCGCATCACTGCTGTGCCATGGTTTGATTTATAAGGTGTATGCGCAGAATCAAGCGAGAAATAGTCGGGGCGATGATTTTTTCAAAAGATGGTAAGCTTTTTCAAGGGGAATAAGATTCTACGAAAGAAGTGAAAGAAAAGCGCCCGATGCATGTCGGGCTTTTTTCTCTGCCCGCAAGGAGCGGGCGAGCTTTTCATCACGCAGTCGCTGCGTGAGCGATTTGCACTTCAGGCGATGACAGTATATAAT
>JACQWH010000028.1 GCA_016209345.1 Candidatus Uhrbacteria bacterium | reverse complement strand
TTTTTGACCAGTCGATGCAAGTCAAAACAACAGCTCGACTCTGATTTTGACGAGAATCTCCGCATCGAAGTTGACACTCTCAAACTTCGAGAGCTGCCGCCAGAAAAATATATTCAGCTTTTCAATATTCCTCCCGCATGCAATGGAGCTGTTTTGAAAGGACTCAAAAAAACAATTATCGTCTTGACGATTCTCGAAAAAGGAAAACATGTTTTGAGCATTATTCCACAACCGAGCGCTGCTATTGAAGACATTTCAGTACGAGAGTTGGGAGGCCGGGAAGATGTATATTTGACGATTGAGGAACAAGCTGAAGACGGTAATAGACGACCGTGGTATACGATCGTACTCCTTGACCTTCCTCTCATGACATTTTCTCTTGAGGCAAGCGTCTCTAGGCGCTTGAGAGATAGTGATGACGTTAAAATTCTCATAGACGGTACCATTCAAAAAAGAAGAGATTATGGAAAATACGTACAGTGGTATTTTGCGGGAGGATTATTGAAATGGATTGTTCATGGTTTGGTTGGAGCGTCAAAAAGAGAAAAAATTAATTTTTCAGTAAATCTTGATCACGGCATTCATTACGTTGAACTCTTTGCCGATCGTAAGCCTTTTTTGCATGGAATGAGCTTGAACCTTGCCTATCATGAAACTGAATCCGCAAAAAGAGCTACCAACTTGATTGGAACATATCGAGCGGCGATTATGGTCGCCGCTCAAGAGTTTGGCGTTGATCCCGTGATGGTTGGAGCGGTGATATATCAGGAACAGGCGACAAATGTTGATTTTATCGATCACCTTACTGATTATATCGGCGGACTTCTCCATCTCAATACGTCGATTGGTATTGGACAAGTTCGCGTCATAACCGCTCAAGAGCTTGAAAAGATATATCCACAGCTCGGAGAAGGTGTTGATTCGCTGGAAGGAATTCAAAAAACATTTATTACTGTCGAACGCCTAAAAGATCCGTGGACAAATATACGATATGTCGCCGCGAAACTTCGTTTTAGCATCGCACGGTGGGCGCGAGACGGCTACGACATTGAGTCTCGCCATGATATTTTGGGGACGCTTTACAATATTGAAGATATTCGTGATGCTAAAGAACCTCACGATAGTCCAAAGTCGAATGAGTTTGGGATTGGCGTTCAGAGAAATTACGACAAAGTAAAAAAATTGCTCGGGCTATGAAGATGGTTCCAAACCGTCGTTCTCTTATCATGAGGACGTTGCTGTTTTTTGCATTCTTTTTTCTTGGTGGTGTTAGCGTGACGATGAGCATTATCGCCGCACAAGGTGACATTGAAGAACTTGAATCAGTAGACGCAATTTTGGTGCTTGGCGCGAGTAAAATTGGTGGTGAACCATCGTCCGCGTTTCGAGCGCGACTTGACCGCGCGCGAGAGTTGTATAATAGAGGATTTGGCAAACGTATTATCGTAACAGGGGGAATTGGCGAGGGCGCTTCTGTCTCGGATTCTCGGATAGGAAAAGAATATCTCGTGCAGCGAGGCATTCCCGCAGACGTTCTATTGATAGAAGAAAGAAGCAGAACAACACGGCAAAATATTATAGGCGCGCGCACTATTCTGGATAGTCATGGTCTTCATACGAGCCTTCTTGTAAGTCATGATTTTCATATGATGCGCGCGAAGAAAATAGCTCGCGATCTCGGGCTTGTCGTGTTTTCTGCCCCGGTGCGGACAAAAAGTCAATTACAGTATCTCCAATATTCTTTTCGGGAAACATGTATGACGTTTCTTTACCTCCTGTTCAAGGTTTAACTTTAGAAATATATTTTATGACCAGAGCAATACTTCATATCGACGGTGATGCATTTTTTGCCTCGTGCGAGCAGGCACGGAATCCTTTGCTGAAAGGACGGCCGGTCATTACCGGTAAGGAACGGGGGATTGCCTCCTCCATGAGCTATGAGGCAAAGCGCAAAGGCATTACGCGCGGGATGCGCTTGTTTGAAATTCTGCGCGCATGTCCCGATGCGGTGATCCTTCCCTCCGACTATGAGCTCTATAGCCTGATATCGCAGCGGTTCATGACGATTGTTCGACGATACACATCAGTTGTGGAAGAGTATGGCATTGACGAATGTTTTGCGGATTTGACCGGCATGGATAAGCCGCTTGGACTATCGTATGAAGAAATTGGGCGCCGTATTCAGGCCGATCTCATACGCGAACTTGACTGTTCGTTTTCTGTTGGTCTTGCACCGACAAAGGTCTTGGCAAAAGTCGGATCAAAGTGGGAAAAGCCAAACGGGTTCACCATGATTGAACACCATACGATCCCGCGATTTCTCGCAGAACTTCCGGTTGAAAGCGTATGGGGCATCGGTGGACAGACAGCAAGCATTCTCCAGCGGCACGGCATATTCACCGCACTTGATTTTATGAATGCGCGCGAGGGGTGGGTGCGCGATACGCTCGCCAAACCATTCGTGGAGATTTGGCACGAACTCAATGGCAAAGCCGTCTTGGCCATTGAATGTGAAGAGAGAAAACCGCAAGTTTCCATTCAAAAAGTAAAAACATTCACGCCGCCATCAGACAAACGCGAGTATATTTTTTCTCAACTTTCCCGGAACATTGAAAATGCCTGTATCCGCGCGCGAAGGCATGGGCTAGCGGCGCGGGAGGTGACATTCTTTTTGCGCACACAGGATTTTCGGCATTTTGGCGTGCGCGCACAATTCTCAAAAGCAACGGCGTTCCCCAATAAAATTACTCATGTGCTTGAAGGGATGTTCGGGGAGTTATTTCATGCGCGTAATCTCTATCGCGCAACCGGCGTCGTGCTCTCAAAGCTTACCGACGAGGCATCGGCACAGCTCGATCTTTTCGGCGATCATGTGGGGATTGAAAAGATGACCCGCCTCTATAACAGTGTTGATACGCTGGATCATAAATTTGGTAAGCATACGGTTTTTGTCGGGTCAAGTTTCGCCACGCAGACAACTCCACAGTTTGTCGGCGCTCGAGCAGATCGTCCGTGGCGTGAGGGACATCTTTTGCAAGGTGAAACCCTTCGCCAGCACGTCGGCATTCCGATATTTTTTCCTGCGTAATAATAGGCCTTGACATATATCCTGTATGATATATATTGAAAATAATGAAATAGCAATAGCCGAAAAAAGATTGTACAATGTGTTTATAAATAAAGAGGTTCTTCTGACTTTCTTGTGGGTAGCAGTAGTTTGTCATCCCGAGCGAAGTCGAGGGATCTGCTATGCTATGAGGAAATCTTACTTTGCGTACATTTTATCAAGCATCTCGCGCGCACTGTATATTGGCATAACCAATGATTTAATTCGACGCGGCTATGAACATAAAGATATAATATTCGACATTTCGTGTATTATGAAGAGTAGTGTTGACAGATCCCTCGACTTCGCTCGGGATGACATAGGGTAAAGCTGAGCGTGTCTGCTACCCACAAGAAAGTCAGAAGAACCAATAAAGATATGTATGAATAGAAAAAAGATTGCCAAAGCACAAACACTGAAAACTGGTGATTTTCAGGAGTTTCTTGAAGAGCAGCTCTGTAATCCAGAATTCAAGAAGTGGTATGACTATTATGGAAAGCAGCTGGAGACCTCATATAAGATTCTCCAGATGAGAAAGCAGAAGAATATGTCACAAACAGAGCTTGCGAAACGGATTGGTACGAAACAGGCGAATATTGCACGGATTGAGGCAGGAAATCAGAATCTGACACTTGAAACGCTCCAGAAACTCGCAACGGTTTTCGACCGCGATTTGCGTGTTGATTTTGTAAAACAATAATTTCAATATTCTATGGATAAGATGAGGAATGAGGGCAATGATCCGGTGAAGGAGTGGCGCCTATTGATGTCACGAATCGAGCAAATGGGGGATAAAATTGGCAATGCTGAAATAGAGGAGGTACTTCAATTGTTTCCACGAGTGCGGAAAGCAATTGATGAGAACCCCGCGCTGTCGCTTGAGGAAAAAACATACAAGCTCGCGCTTCTCGACGCGTGTGTTGAATCCATGGAGTCGATTGGGCGAGCTCTTGTAGAAGTTGAGCTCCACAAATCTTTACAATCGCAAGGGATTCCGCCAGAGGTTCACGAAGCCGTACAGGAAGTCATTGCAAATATGAATATTACTGCCCTTATTGCACGAAGCGACCATTCTCTTCCCGATACACCGCCAAATTTGCCATAGCGGATTTAGCGGTCTTTTTTTATACGGAGATCTTTGCTAGAGTGTCACTACAAGACACTCTCTATGGAATCACTTGAAAATCTGCTCTCTGACCTCAACGAAGAACAAAAAATAGCCGTTACCCACGGTGATGGCCCCCTACTTATTGTTGCGGGGGCGGGGACCGGAAAGACAACGGTGATTACCCGCAGAATCGCATGGCTCATTCTCTCCGGAAAATGCAAGTCGGAAGAAGTGCTCGCCTTGACCTTTACGGAAAAGGCCGCCGGTGAGATGGAGGAGCGTGTTGATCGCCTTCTACCATACGGGTATGTCAATCTTTGGATTTCAACATTCCACTCTTTTTGCCAGCGTATCTTAGAACGGCACGGGTTGGATATTGGCGTGCCGAATGAATTCAAACTTCTTGATACGACCGCCAGCTGGCTTCTTGTCAGAAAAAATCTCGACCGCTTTAATCTTGATTATTACCGACCGCTGGGCAACCCAACAAAGTTCATCCACGCACTGCTTCAGCATTTTTCCCGCGCGAAAGATGAAGGAATCCTCCCCGAGGATTATATGCGGTATGCGCAAGGTCTGCGGCTCAGCGCTGATGCGGAAATGGGGTCAATGGCTTCCGTTTCGCATAGCGAATCTGTGCCTGACCCCATTTCGATCATGCGCGCCGAAGAAATTGCAAACGCCTATCATGTCTATCAGCAACTTCTCCTTGAAAGCGGTGCGCTGGACTTTGGCGATTTGCTGGTATATACTCGCGAGCTTTTCATAAACCGTCCCGCAATCCTTGAACAGTATCGAAAACAGTTTGCCTACGTGCTCGTCGATGAGTTTCAAGATACGAACTGGATCCAGTACGAGATCGTCAAGCTCATTGCCGCGCCAAAAGATACTATTACGGTCGTCGGCGACGATGACCAGGCCGTCTTTATGTTTCGCGGCGCATCGTATCATAATATAATCCAGTTCAAACATGACTATCCCGCAAGCAGGGAAGTATTTCTTACGCAAAACTACCGGTCGTGCCAAAATATTCTCGATTGCGCATATGACTTCATCCAGCTGAACAATCCCGATCGGCTCGAGTGGCAGCTGAACAAGAGCGGAACGCTTTCCAAGCGGCTTCGCGCTCATCACGATCAAGCGGGGACTATCGAGCATATTCACTGTACAACGCTTGACGCGGAACATGAAGCGGTAATGGAAAAAATCAGCGCGCTAAAAAAAAGCGACCCCGCGTTGGCATGGAACGATATTGCAATTTTGGTGCGCGCAAACGATAGTGCCCAGTCGTTTGGCCGCGCCGCTGCGCGCGTTGGCATGCCGTATTATATCGTTGCGTTAAAGGGGCTCTATGCAAAACCGTTCGTTGTGGATATTTTTTCCTATTGTACTGTTGTTGTACGTCCCCACGACAGCCCCGCGCTCTGGCGCGTTTTGAACATGCCGCAGCATTCCTTCGCGTCTTCCACGCTCATCGCGTTATCACACTATGCGCACAAGCGCGCGCAGTCCCTTTTTGAAGCATGCAAGGAGAGCGATCTCATTTCAGGCATCGCTCAAGAAGAGCGATCCGCACTCAAGGGTCTTATCGGGCTCATTGAGAAACACAGTATGCTGGCACGGACAAAACCCGCGTCGGAAGTTTTTTTAACCCTTGTTCGGGATAACGGTATTCTGGGGTATATAAAAGACGGCGAAACTGGGGAAAAACGGGATGCGCTCAAGCAGGTGGATGCGTTGTATAAAAAAATTCGAGAGATCGAGTCGGGCATACCTGACGCGCGGCTCAACGACATCCTTGAGGTGATAGCGTTTGAGCAAGAATCCGGAGAGCAGGGCACCATTCCAAAAGCGGACGACGCAAGCCCTGATGCTGTACATATTATGACGTGCCATAGTGCGAAGGGACTTGAATTTCGCCATGTGTTTATCGTCAATATGGTTGAACGGCGGTTTCCCACCGATCAACGCGCAGATGCCATCCCTCTGCCCGCCGCGCTGTTGAAAGAGAGCATGCCGCAGGGTGATGCACACTTGGAGGAAGAACGCCGGCTTTTCTACGTTGCGCTCACTCGTGCAAAGGAGAGCATATGGTTTACCTCGTCAGAGGATGTGGGCGGCGCGCGCAAAAAAAAACTATCGCGGTTTTTGCACGAAATGGGGTCTGGTGAAAAAGGTGTCAGTGAAAAAGAAAAAGGTGTCAGGTACCTTTTTCCAACAAAAAAGGTACCTGACACCTTTTTCACAGTACCTCCAAAAACTGAGCCAGACCTCGTCCTTCCCATTCCGTCGGTCTACAGCTACTCTCAGCTTGCCGCGTTCCAGAAATGTCCCTTGCAGTATAAGTTTTCTTTTATTCTCAAGATACCGGTATTTGGCAAACCGTCCTTGTCTTTTGGGCGTACGCTTCATAGTACGCTCCAGCGTTTTTTTCAAAAAATTCATGACGCACGTTCAAATAACCAACAGCCACTGTTCAATACCGGACAGGCAGAGTATACTGATACTGTGGGGAGTATTCCGCCCCTCGATGTTCTTTTTGACATATACGCCGATGCCTGGATAGACGAATGGTACGCAGGACGGAAGCAGAAAGAAGAGTATCGCGAGCGCGGCCGTGAAATCCTCAAACGCGTCCATGCCCAAATTCTGAAAGCCCCGCCCCATCCCAAAGCCCTTGAGCAGGATTTTACGATAAAAATCGGCACGCCCCCCAATCACTATGCCATGAAGGGCAGAATAGATCGCATCGATGCGCTTGCCGACGGTACCGTAGAGATTATTGATTATAAGACCGGCGCAGGGAAGGAATCGCTCACTGGTCAGGATAAGGAGCAGCTTTTGTATTACCAGATTGCCTCCCGGGAAGTGCTTGGGGAGAAACCATCCAAACTCACGTATTACTATCTTGAGGATGGCAACAAAATCACGTTTCTTGGAAGCGATGCGGATGTCGCAACATTGAAAGAAAAGTCCGCCGCATTGATAGAGCGGATACAGAAGAGCACGTTTGCCCCAACCCCCGGATGGCACTGCAAGTTCTGCGACTATCGCGATATTTGCGAATACCGAAAGTATTAAATTCTACGAATACGAATATCTACGAATATACGAATACTTGGAAAGATATTGGTCGCGCGAATTCGTATATTCGTAGTGATTCGTAATATGTAGGAGAAATATGGCTTTCACCTCGTTTGAGCAATTAGCAAAAAAAACACTCGTCAAATCAGGCGTGAAGGGGCGCGTAGATACGGCGCTTGCGCTGGATCGAGCGGGGAAGATACTTGCAGCGCTTCTGGACGAGGACACGGCAAGGGGCGTACGTCCGGGGTTTGTTCGCTTTCGGGCACTCACGCTCTATTGCCGCGATGCGTCCACTGCCGCATGTGTCGGGCCGTTCGAACAAGAGATTATCGAATACGTGAATACGGCGTTTCGTGCGCCGATGATAGACCGCGTGCGTGCGGTGCTCGAGTCGGCTTATTCATCATCACACCCCCATGGCGCGGATTCCGTTTAGGAAATTGTTACCTCACATCGCATTATTGATTGCCGCGTTGATTCTTCTCGGCGGATTGCTTCTGCTCGCTTCCGGCGAACAGAAGAAGACGCGTGATATTGTGCGCGTGCAAGAGGTGCTTGGCATTCGATCGTCGCTGCGCATGTACTACATTGATCATGCGGCATATCCGGCAGCGCCTATCTCGATTCTTCTTGGTGTTGGCGACTCCGCGCGTATATGTGATAGGGGATTTGTAGCGAAAAGCAGCGATTCATGCGCAAAAAAGGCCTATGGACAGGAGCTGCCTTCAGGGCACCATTTATTGCCTGACGATGAATATGCGTATGTTTCACTGACGGACAACGGCATCGATGCATGTACGTCTCCGGCCGGATGTCCTCATTTTGCCATTCAGTTTCTGCTTGAAACTGATATGCTGTATCCAAGAGGCGCGCATGTACTCACCGACCAAGGGATCAAATAGGAATAAAATGCTTAAATTTCCATAGTGAAAATCACAAATTCAAAATTACAAGATCCAAATAAATTCAAAATCACAAATTCAAAAAATGAGGGTTTGTCATTTGGAATTTTGAATTTATAATTTTGTTATCTCATTATGTCCCTCACTCGTTATCTTGTCCTCATGGCTCTTGCGACCGCATTGTGCTGGTTCGCGTGGGGTACCGTCATTCAAGATGTCAATCCTTTTGAAACGGATCTCATCGGCTATTTTTTGTTCTATTCGTCGTTTACGCTCGCGCTTGCCGGAACATTTACGCTCGCGGGGTTTGCCATACGGACGCTCCTGCTCAAACAGGAGCTCGTCTTTCAGAAAGTCGCCATTTCATTCCGCCAGGGCATTTTTTTTGCTATTCTTATTGATGGGTTTCTTGTCCTGCAAAGCATGCGTCTGCTTACGTGGTATAACATCGCTTTTTTAATCATTGGCCTGACCATCGCGGAGTTTTTTGTCATATCTCGCAAACCCCTTAGACATAGATAGGTGTCCTATTCGTATATTCGTACTGATTCGTAATTCGTAGGAGATGCAATACAAATATTCGGCAAAAAACAAGCAGGGCGAGGATGCCTCCGGCGTCATTGATGCGGAAAACGAAACAGGGGCTGCCGACCAGCTCATGGAGCGGGAATTATTTATTACCTCGCTTCAAGAGGTAAGCCCTCAGCGCGATATCGGCGCCATGATTGCGGAATTTTTTCAAAAAGTGACGAAAAAAGATCTGGCCATTTTTCTTCGCCAGCTTTCAATTCTCATTTCCGCGGCGGTTCCGCTTGTTCAGGCGCTGAAGATTTTGTCAGACCAGGTGGAAAATCCCGTCTTGCGGAAAGCGCTTGCCGAAATAGTCACCGATGTAGAGGGCGGCATGAAGCTCTCGATGTCACTGGAAAAATACGAGCATTTGTTCAGCAGCTATTTTATCAACATGGTTCGTTCCGGCGAGACATCGGGGCGTCTTGAGGAAATCCTGAACTATCTGGCCGACCAGGAGGAAAAGGACTACGAGCTGCAAAGCAAAGTCATCGGTGCGCTGGTCTATCCCGGATTTATTATGGCGGTCATGATGCTTGGCGGCGTCTTTATGCTTCTGTTTGTCTTGCCGAAAATGCTTGCCATGTTTACCGAGCTTGGCTCAACGGCAGCGATACCTCCGATTACGAAGTTTCTCATTTTTTTGACCGTTGTAGCGCGGTCATACTGGTGGGTTGTCATCCTTGCGCTTGTCGGGCTGGTCATGCTCGTTCGCCATTATATGAACACGGAGTACGGGCGCCTTTTTCTGGATAAGTTCAAGCTGAAAGTGCCCGTGCTCGGCCAATTATTTCAGTATCTCTACCTTATTCGTTTCGCGCGAAGCTTCAATACCATTCTTGTCGGGGGCATTACCATACCCCAAGGGCTGCGCATAGTCCGTTCCGTCATCGGCAACTCCGTCTATGAAAAGCTGATAGACGATACCATCAAGGAAGTGGAGGAGGGCCATCCCATGTCCGAAGTATTTGCAAAAAATACCTATATCCCGACGATGGTGACGCAGATGCTTGCCGTCGGAGAGCAGACAGGGCGGCTCGATGACGTGCTGAATAAGATTACGGCGTTTTATTCGCGGGAAATAAACGGTCTTATCGAAGTAGCGCTCAAGCTCGTTGAGCCGATGATTATGGTCATCCTTGGCATCGCGGTCGGATTTCTTGTCGCCGGTATTATTTTGCCGATGTTTGATTTGGCGTCCTCGGTACAGTAATCCACACCCCCCGCTGTTTTTTTCCTTTATATTGTGATATACTGTATCTAGGTGTGGATAAGATAGTCCACTCGAGATTTCATTATTAATGGTACTTTAACGTAATTCTATGCAGAATAAAAAAGGTTTTACGTTGGTGGAGCTTCTGGTGGTGGTCGGCATCATCGGTATTCTTGCATCCATCGGCGTTGCATCTCTGAACTCAGCCCGACAGAAAGCACGCGACGCGAAACGTATTGCCGACGTCAAGCAGATGTCTATTATTCTTGAAGCGGAAGAGGGATCCACTCCGAATCAGGCGCTTGTGACATGTGCCGGTGCCGGACTGGATAAGACATCGAAATGTACGGGTCCCGGTGAGGTGGCAAACAATTTTGCAAAATTGCTCGATCCAAGCGCTAAGGCGACAGATCTGGCCTGTGACGTTGGAACCCCTGACGTATCAAAGGTATGTAATTATTCTATTGCAAATAAACTTGGCACCGCCGCTGCTTCGACATCCGATTATCAGATTTGTTTCAATCTTGAGTCAGGCGCGGCGAGTTTGACAAAGGGTCCAAACCATGTCGAGTCCGGTGGACTGCTTGTAAAGGGATGTGTTGGGGCAGCAATACCGTAATCAGTTTTTTTGATACGGCACATATCAGAAGAACGCTCGGCGAATACCGAGCGTTCTTTTTTATGATCTCTTTAAATACTTTGCGGAAAAGGTGCGGAAAAGGTGGAAAAGGTGTCAGGTACCTTTTTCCGTAACTATTCACCTTTTCCCAAAGCAACCACATAGCGCTGTCCCTGCGTGGCAAGGGAGTATTCCGCATTCTTCGTAAAACACTCTCAAAAAATACAAGGATGTTAATGTAAAAGCATCCCCAAAACCACCCCTGAGTTATCCCCATTTTTCTTTCAATGTAAAGGAAAATATGGTATAATTGAGTCATGAAAAATGACTTGAACATACAAGAAAAAGAACTGCGATTCACAGCGCAAGAACGCGATGAATGGAGTGCCGTCTCGGGAGGAATGATCGAGAATATCCCTGTCACGATCGAACTGGGAAAACTCCGCAATGAAGCCAGCGGCTTACGGAAAAGGGTTGCGTGTATATGGAACGCATGGCAAAGCCAAAAACAGAAAAGCGCCGTCCTTGAAGACAAGGTAAAAAATCTGGAACACGACAAGAAGACGTTAGCTGATGAAATTGAACGGCTCAAACAGGAAAACAAGGATCTGCAAGACAAGCTCTCTGCCGTCACTGAGGTCAAAGACAAATTTCAGGGCATGATCTTCAAATCTTCCGTGATCTCTCGTCCAAAGAGCGACAACAAACGCGGAGCCCAAGAGGGACACAGGGGGGTGTCACGGAAGAGGCCGATCATTGTCGATAGTGAAAAAGAGATATATCTCACCAACTGCCCCACCTGCGAACATCCTGTTACTCAAACGAATACCTTCACTGAGCGCACCGTTACCGATATCCCGATCGCCAAGACAGTCGTCACTCGGTATGTCATCCAACGACAGTGGTGCGGGCATTGCGAGAAGGAGGTGTCGGGTGTTCCAGAGGGGACTGTATCGGGATTACGGTTTGGGGTTACATTCTTAAGCTGGATCCTCATTCAGAAGTATCGCATGAGAACGCCACTGGCAAAAATCAAGGAGCTCGCGTTTTCCTTGTATGGGCTCAAGATCACCGAAGGAGGCGTTCAAAAGCTCATTGGAACATTGAAAAAGAAGTCAGGCCCTCAGTACGTTGAAATCCTTCAAGAGATACGAAAAGCAAAGGTTAAGCACGCCGATGAAACCTCGTGGAGAGTACAGGGACAAAACCATTGGTGTTGGCTCTTTGCCACGCAGAAAGCGGCATACTATACCATCGAGGAAACCCGAGGAAAAGGAGTACCAAAGAACATATTGGAAGGAAGTCCTCAATCTTCAGTTCTCATCCGTGATGACTATGCGGGATATGCGTGCATCGCGGCACACCATCAAAGTTGTTGGAGTCATCTCTTGCGAGTCAGCCATGAGCTTGCGGTGTTACCTCATGCCTCGAAAGAAGTGGCCGATCTCCATTCCGAGCTTACCACACTGTTTGCGGAGCTGAGCATTCTTGTCGAAAGTACATTCGATATGGTGTCGCGACAGGCTGCCCATGCCAAGCACCTCAAACAGTTAGAGGCAATCGAAGCGAGAGTATACCAATGCAGAGACAGCAAGAAAGTCCAAACACGAATCAGAAACCAACATGCAAATCTTTTAACAGCGCTCCTTTTCAAAAATGTTCCCCTTACCAATAACCATGCGGAGCGGCAGATCAGACCAATGGCGCTGGCACGGAAAATATCAGGAGGAAGCCAAAGCAACAACGGCGCCTCCATCCATGCAGTTCTCATGAGCATCGTTCAAACCATGGCACTGAAAGGACAGAATATCATGGAGACGTTACCAAAGATTCTTACTGCACAGGGTCAACGCTATGTGGTTGCTTTGGGAAAAGGTGTCAGGGAAAAGGGAAAAGGTGTCAGGTACCTTTTTCTATTTTTACTTACTGTGCTATACTTTATATATGGGGAGAGCGCATCGAATTAATGTTGGCGGCATTGTTTATCATGTTATCAATCGTGCAAATGCGCGAATGCAGATTTTTGATACGCCACGTGATTATCAGCTTTTTGAAGAAATCCTTGAACAAGCGAAAGAACGAATTCATGTCTCTATCTTCTCATATTGTATTATGCCAAATCATTGGCATCTTGTCTTGGAGCCCCAGAAGGATGGCGATCTCTCAAAATTCATGCATTGGCTTACATTAACTCACACGCAGCGCTGGCATGCGCAAAAGAATTCCATTGGTTCAGGTCATATTTATCAAGGTCGCTATAAGGCATTTCCCGTTCAAACGGATGAGTATTTTCTTTGGGTATGCAGATATGTTGAACGAAACCCGATCCGGGCTGGACTCGTTCGCAATGTTGATGATTGGAATTGGGGGAGTGTTTGGCAACGAGAACATGGAACAACGCGCCAGCGAAAACTTCTTGACGCATGGACGACACAACCACCCAGAGATTATCTGAAATGGTTGAAGGAACCAGAGGAAGATAATGTATTAAAAAAAATACGATCGTCCGTGAACAGGGGGCAACCCTTTGGAGATGAAGAGTGGAGTGATGCAATGATAAAAGCATTCAATATTCAATCAACCGTTACGCCGAGAGGGCGTCCGAAAAAAGTGGTGGTTTAAAAAGGTACCTGACACCTTTTCTGCACCTTTTCTGCACCTTTTCTGCCACCTTTTCTGCACCTTTTCTGCCCTTTTCCTTGACACCTTTTCCCCACGGACTTGACACCAATTTATTTATGAACATCATACTTGTCATCACCGATGCGCGTCGCAAAAGTAGTGTGTTCGTTACAAATAAGGGGACGCCGCTTACGCTAAAAGCGGCGGTTGCCCTGGCGTTTCGTGGCACCATAGAAGACATTTACCCCGTACAAAAGGTGACAGGCGTTTATCTTCGAACCCTGCGACACGTTCCCAGAGAGAAAGAGCTCAAGTCGCTGTCTATTACCAGCAAGGCATTAATCTCTTATGCGCAGGGTGCGCGCAACGCGCACAGTGTGCAGTCAATGAGCAGCTATATAAAACTATACGCCGCTTCATTGGCGGATGGTTCTGTATATATCCTACCCGTTGGCCAGCCACATTTACTCCGCATGCCGACTGCGATCGTAAAAAAGATATTCATCACGCACAAGAAACATATTCTTGATGCCGCAAAGGAGTTTTCTATCGATCCAGCGATGCTGGGCGCTATTATCATCGATGAAATTGCCCGTCTGTTTCCATTTGAGCCAATAGTCGAAGCGCTTGGAGGTAACATCGTCGGTGTAAACGTTTCTATAGGTGTCGCACAAGTTAAGATCGACACTGCACACGATCTTATACGAAGGGGTATTTATCATCCAAACCCGAAAGATACGCGTTTGCCATATGCTCGCCTGACTAATGCCGGGCGCAGGCATCTCTACAACTACCTCATTCAGCCAAAACACAACGTGCGATTCGCAGCAGCGTTCATTCGATTCGTCATTGATTTTTGGTCGGAGCATATTGATCTCTCGCCGCGAACAGATATCATTGGCACGCTCTATCATAGGGGGTACGGGGAACCAAAAAATAATCCGAATGCAAATGAGCGAGGGAAACAAATCTATGAGGAATTTTATCCAATGTCAAAACGCTGGATTGTATGAAGCGTATTATTTTCATATCATTAATGGCGCCGATTATTCTTTTCGGCACCCTTCTTTATTTTTTTATCTTTGGTGTACCAATTCACGATATGAACTTGTGGATGCTGAAACGCGCGTACTCCCGCGTCGAGCATCCCGCGGAATCGAAAGTCCTCGCAGATGCTGTCTATCTCGGCGGCCCAGCAACGCATGGTTCATGGCGCTGTACCTATGTTGTTGGAGAAGTACGAACGTCCTTGCTTTCAAAACAAGAAATCCAGGATGCATATTCTTTCAGCGCGCCATTGCCTCTAGCCATACTATTCTTTGATGATGAGTGGCCCGGCGAACTACCCTGGTTTACGTGGGAAAGTGAATTTAAGATATTCAAAGAAAGATCCGATACACCATACCTAGTATATAGTGCAAAAAAAGACATCCCGTTTCTTGGGGATATGAGATGTGATGATTAACTAAAAAAAACGGTGACTGTCCCCGTTTCGTGTGCCCCGTTTCGTGCCCTAAAGAATTTTGTATGTTTGAATACGTAATCATATTTATCCTTGGTACCATCATCGGTAGTTTTCTCAATGCTGTGATATGGCGCATTCACGCATCGCAATCGGTCGTGCGCGGGAGATCAAAGTGTGTGCGCTGCACACACGAGTTGTCCCCTGGAGACCTTATCCCGATTGTGAGCTTTGTATTGCTGGGCGGGAGATGCCGATATTGCAAAAAAGCGATTTCATGGCAGTATCCTTTGGTAGAGTTCGGTATGGGGATACTTTTCGTCCTATCCTATGCTCATTTTTTTGGAAGCGTTTCGGGCGGTATTGTGCAAGCGCTGCTTCTTGGCAGCGATATGGGGGCGATAGCCGCATTGGTCAGAGTACTTGTTTTTTTCGCTGTACTGACAGTGTTGTTCGTCTATGATGCACGATGGGGACTGGTGCCGGACAGCGTGACGCTTCCCGCCATTCCCATTGCCCTGCTCATCAATCTGTTTGTTTTTTCCTCGCCCTGGGTATCTTTGCTTGTCGCGGGTTTGGTGGGGGGCGGATTTTTCACACTTCAATATGTCGTTTCGAAGGGAGTATGGATCGGCGGGGGTGATATACGTCTTGGCGCGTTGATGGGAGTGATGCTTGGATTTCCAGAAATACTCTACGCGCTGTTCATCGCATATAGTGTCGGGGCGTGCGTGGCGATTGTACTCCTTTCCTTGAAAAAAAAAGGAATGAAGAGCGAGATGCCGTTTGGTCCGTTTCTCTGCGGTGCCACGGCGATTATGCTGCTTTACGGCGAGCAGATAATAAATTTTGCCCATCGCTTTTTTTTGTATTAATTTGAAATTCGAGGTATTGGAAAGTATGGCACACAATATGCAATCAAAACAAAAAAAAGAATCGAACCGGCGTGGATTTACGCTCATAGAGATGCTGGTGACAATCGCCGTTCTCTCGCTGCTTATGACGGTGACGACAATGAGTTTCCGCTCCGGCGAGAAAAATGAATTGCTGCGGCTCAGCGCGCGCCGTATCGGTGACGCGTTGCGGCAGATAGAAACATTCGCGCAAAGCGGCTCGAAGGAATATACCACGGCAGCAAGCTTTGGCATTCATATTGAGACGACCCTACCGCAGAAGATGCTCATGTTTGCGGATATGAATACCGCCGGAGCGGGCGGAGAGCTGCTCATCGGTCGCTGGGACGGTACAACCACCGACGGACAGGGGAGAAAAGACGTACAGATAGGAGATGCGCGCACTCTCGACGCAACGGGCACGGGAGCTATCATTCTTGACGCGATAAGTGTCGCGTATGCAGTCAACGATGCTGCTGCCGTCAACACCTCGTGCGCCAAGGACGCAAGTGGCGCATGCATAAGGGATTCGAGCGGGGATTACATAAGCACTGTTTCCTCACTGGATATCGCAGCCAGGCCTCCCGGGGTGCGTTTTGTCATTTCGGGCGACGCTGATTTTCCCGCTCATCCTGCCGGCATTACGGTTCGGCAAGTCCTATTTGATGTGAAAGATATAAAAAGCGGCCGGCACAAGAGTGTCACCTTGAGTCCTCTGAGCGGTCGAGTTGATGTGGAGTATTAGATGCCATGATTTACATTATCGTCATCACCTATAACGGCGCAGAAGACATTGCCGATTTTTTAAAGACATACAGGGAGTGCACGCCGCCCACCGCCCACCTGGTGGTAGTCGATAACGGTTCTGCGGATGAGACGCTCGAGATTGTCAGACGCGAATATCCATCGGCGGATATCCTTTGTCTCCCGACAAATACGGGATATGCCGGCGGCGCGCGTCGCGGCATGGAGTATGCGCTTAAGCGCGGCGCAGAGTATATTGCGGTGGTCAATCAGGACATTCGCTTTACGGCGCTTTGGCTCGAGCCGCTTGTTGACGCGCTTGCACGCAATGAGCGATGCGCGGCGGTGCAGCCGAAAATACTTCTCTATCCGGATACGACAAAGATAAACTCATTTGGAAATGCGACGCATTATCTTGGTTTCGGGTATACGCTTGGGTATAAAAAAACAGCAGGTCGTTCCGAGCTGGGCGCCAAACCTCATGTTGATAGCCAGAAAACAACGGATGGTCGGGATGACATGGTCTATCCATGCGAAAACGGCAAAGAGCTTTCATCGTTCAGCGGGGCCGCGGTTCTTTTTCGGAGTGCTGCGCTGAAAAATGTCGGACTGATTGATGAGTTTTTTTTCATGTATTACGAGGATACCGATCTTTCATGGCGGTTGCGGTTGGCCGGATATGCTCTGTTGCTTTGTTGCGCATCGACCGTGCATCATCGGTATGAGTTTTCACGAAGCATGACGAAATTTTATTATATGGAACGCAATCGGCTGATTATGTTGATAAAGAATTATTCCGTCCGCGCCCTATTTCTCATAGCGCCGATGGGTATCGTGATGGAGGCGGGTATGGTTGCGTATAGCGCGTGCATGACGGTGCTGAGAAGAAGGGACTCGCTTACGCTTTTGGAGAAGCTGCGGAGCTATCTCTTTTTTCTTATGCCGCGCACCTGGATATATTTGCATGCCGCGCGCAGAGAGGCGCAGAAGCACAGAAGGGTAAAAGATGCGGCAATCGTCAAGTTGTTTTGCGATACGATAGAGTTTCAGGATATAGACAATCCATTGCTGCGCTATGTCGCAAATCCGCTTATGCGGGCATATTGGTCGGTCATACGCATAATTATATAACCATACCGATTGTTTGACACAAGAACGCGATCATCAGCCCCGATTGGCCATTCTTTCTCCCGTCTTCCCTCCGTATCGCGGCGGCATGGGGACTGTTGCGTTTGAATATGCACGGATGGCCGCCGACGCAAACATTTTAACGACCGTATTTACTCCTTATTACGAAAGTATTCCCGACATCGCGCAAAAACGCGAACACCAGTTCGGATTTGTTGTCCAGCGGCTAAAGCCATGGTTTGCCATTGGTAATGCCGCGTTTCTTCCGCAATTATTTTGGAAATTGCGAGCATTCTCCATTATCCATATTCATTACCCCTGTATCGGATTGGAGTTACCGGTGCTTTTGTGGCGCTGCGTCGGGCGGCTAGTCGTTGTGACGTATCATTTTGATTTGGCGGGGAAATCATGGTTGCGGAGAACGCTTTTCAGCATGTATGCTCGCATAACGGTGCCGCTTGTCATGGCAGCGGCGCATACCGTATTCGTCACGTCATTTGACTATGCCAAACATTCACCGGTTTTATCGAGGTACATACAACGATACGCAAAAAAATTCGTTGAACTGCCCAATAGCGTTGATACGTCCATGTATCGCCCCCATGCCGGCGGTCCGTCCCCCGCAAGAACGAATGGCGTTTCCTCGTTTGCCGATGTCATTCTTTTTGTCGGGGGACTTGATCGCGCCCATTATTTCAAGGGCGTCACCGTGCTCTTGGATGCGTCGCGCTTGGTGATAGAAGAAAGACCATCGGCGTTTTTTGTGTTCGTTGGCGATGGGGATATGCGCAAAGAGTACGAAGAGTATGCAACCACCCACGGTGTTGCCAACGCTACCTATTTTGCCGGCTCAGCAAGCAGAGATGAGTTGCCGGCGTGGTATCGGCGTGCGACCTGCGTCGTATTGCCGTCGGTCGATTCGACTGAGGCGTTCGGTGTCGTGCTTATCGAGGCGGGAGCGTGCGCCAAACCGGTCATCGCGACACATCTTCCCGGTGTTCGCAGTGTCATTCAAGACGGCGTCACCGGCTATCTTGTCAAACCAAACTCAAGCAGAGATCTCGCCGAAAAAATATGCGCGCTGCTGGAACATCCGGATCGCGCGCGCGAGATGGGCCAGGCGGGGTACCGGCGCGTTGCACAGCGATATTCGTATGAGGGTGTGGCAAGGAAGTACCGCGAGCATATCAATAATCTTTTTCATACATGAATACATACGCCTTGCCCATGTCGATTTCCCGCCAGGAGTCGGCGGTTTTTTTTGCGTCGCGTATGATAATCGGAAAACGCGCCTCATAGTCGCGAACGACAAAATATGATCGCGTGACGCCGACCGTGTCCATGGCTCGGTTCATAAGCGTCCGTGACGGGCTTGTGAGCATGGCGTAATAGAGCGGCGCGAGCGGGGATCCGCTCGGAATGGGGTAGTAGAATACGGCCTCCTGTTTCCCCGCGCGCGAAACGGTGAAATATGTTTTAAATCCGAATTCACGAATCGCTGCCGATGCAAGTACCTGATTTGCCATGACGACATGCGGAATGGCGCCACCATCCGCATCGACGAATCGCACGACAGAAATATCCGTTGCGGAGAGTGTGCGGCCGTGGAAGGGGGTATAGGCATCATTGCGCGGATAGGACAGATAGAGGGCTGAGGTAAGAGCGCCGGCAAAAAAGAGCGGAACAACGATCTTGAGCATCGCATTTTTTCCTGTAAATACGCGACTCAGAAGCATGCCAAGGGCGAAGCCGGCAAAGGGGAGAAGGAAGAGGTCCGCGATATGCACGAGGCGCTGCGCATAGTCCTGCTGTTCAAAGACGGCAAGCGCATCAAAATGAATGACCTCGGCGGTAAGCCACGCGTCAATACGCAGCGCAGCAGCCATAAGAAGACAGACGATGAGAAAATGACGCATGCCGTGCTCCGGATGAAATGTCGAGGATCGACGCAAAAGCATCACCGCACCGCATATCGCCAAGCCCATAAAGATAAGCCACCCATTTGTTGAAAAGAAATAGGCAAAATCAAGAAACGATGAAAAGCGGGTTTGAAAAATGGAAATAAGCGGGTGGCCGGAAAAGAGAGAGCCGATATTCGGTAGCTGGAGGGTCAGGCGGAACTGGGGTGAGATAACGGAGTTGATATAAAATGCGAGCGGGATACCAATAGCGCTCAGTGCCGTGCCGGCGACAAGGAATAGCATCCTCCACGCGCGACTGCAAATGTTTCGCGCGCTGACAAGGACGATGAAGAGAACAAGCGGGATGCCTGCGAGAGGATGAAGCGATAGCGAAAAGAGCGCGCATACACTCGCAAAGATTATATAACGCGGATTGTTTTTTGCGCAGGCAATCGCGCTCGACATGAGCGCAAGAAGTATGCTACTATACGCAAGTCCCCACGGCGTTGTCATAATGACATACGGATAGGGGATAAGGAGGATAAAAAGCGCGAGAAGAAAAGAGCGTTCATCGGTAAAGCGGAAAAAAGAACGTATACTGCTCCATGCGAGTGGTGGTATGCTCAAAGCGACGACAAGAGGGAGAAGTGATTGATGCACC
Source organism: Candidatus Uhrbacteria bacterium (assembly GCA_016209345.1). Classification (GTDB taxonomy): domain Bacteria; phylum Patescibacteriota; class Patescibacteriia; order JACQRZ01; family JACQRZ01; genus JACQWH01. The sequence goes on along the minus strand of JACQWH010000028.1, from coordinate 4,625 downwards.
CATTCGAGGGGCAGCGCGAAAAGCCGTGAAAAAAACGGCACGATGACATACATTCCCGTATAGTAGAATGTTTTGGGCTCTATGGCTCCGGATGTCATGATGACGCGTTCTGCCGCCATGTGAAGAATAGGATCAAACCCGAAAGCCAAGGGGAAACGGATGAAGGCAACCGAGATGCTCGCAAAAAAATGAATGACGAGAACAGAAAGAGTGGTCGCGGTGCGCATGCCTTGAATAGAGAGAATGATTGCCAGAATAGAAGCAAGGCCATAGAGTACAAACGGGAGCGGATACAGATTATCCCAGGGACCAAGCAGTGATTCCGTTGTTTGTTGGGCGCCAAGAGAGGCAAAAAAGCCGCCTATAAGAATACCGTAGAGGCACAGCGTAATACGTGATACTCGGGAGACGTTCTTCCGGAACGGTTTGCCATCGCTCTTTTCAGGATGGGGGGAAGGGAAACGACAAGCAAGAAAAGCACTAAGAACCGGGATCCAAAGGAGAATGCTGATTACTACCGGTGAAAGTGCGTAGGTGATATAGAGCGCGCTTCCAACGATAGCAAGGGGCACACTGCATATCAGCGGTGCGAGAAGCGATGCGCTGAGGGGATGGAGCCCAAAAGCCCGACGTCCGGTTAGAAATCCGGCGCCAAGCATATATCCAAGACCAATTATGCGAATAATGAACGAGTCCGAGACATGTATGGAAAAAGAAACCGTAATGACCAGCGCGAGAAGCGCAAGACCAATAAGATATGGGGTATCCTTCTTTTCGTGATACACAGTATTTACCTTCCCAAAAAGTATTAATAACCGATCGATGTATCGACTGGCTGATTCTGTGGGCTATTCCACCCTGGATTACTCCCAATCATATCACGCTCTTTCGCATTGTCGCAACCGCGCCAACCCTGTTTCTTCTCATAGCCGGATACTATGATATCGCTGTGCCGCTTTTTCTTTTTGTCGCAAGCACTGACGCGATAGATGGCGCATTGGCGCGCACCCGTGATAGAATTACGGAGTGGGGTATGATGTTCGATCCTCTTGCCGACAAATTGCTGATCGTCCCCGTTCTCCTGATTTTCCTTTTGCGCAATCTTCCCATACCGCTTGCTTTTACAATTATTTTTTTTGAACTGCTCATAATCATTACGGCAATTCTGTGGCGCAAGCGAGGGGGGGTCATACAGGCAAATGTGTGGGGGAAGATAAAGATGATACTGCAAGTGCTTGGCGTTTTTCTCCTGATGCTTGCCGTATGGCTGAGTATCCCGCTGGGTATTCCCGCGGCGATTGTCCTGGGTGCAAGCATTTATTTTTCCATACTCAGTATGGTATACCATGGCGCCTAAGAATGAATAACGAATCACGAATCACGAATGATGAAATACATTGAATTAAAGGGGGATGTATTTCCTTGATTCATGATTCTTGATTCTTGATTTGTCACCTATGAAGCGGTACCGAAAAATCATAATCGGATTTTTATGCGCGGCTGCGGTTGTGCTCATTTTTCTCGCCTACAGTTTGTTATCGTTTGCATCCATCGACGGCGGGACAGTACGGCTCAACTCGCCGGATGAAACGGCAAACTATTTTTTTGTCCGCAGTATTGCCCAGACAGGACAGATTGGATACGACGAGCCGCTTCTTGCAATAAGCAAAGGTGTTGTCCATCCTCGAAGCATGACAACGGCCGGTGACAAAGTCGTTCCGGTCGGTTTTTTGGGACTCGCCGTAGTGTACGGCTTTCTCGCAAAGATATTCGGAACATGGGCGATTCTTTTCTTCACGCCGCTTCTCGCGGTATGCTCGGCTTTCGCATTTTATGCCTTACTCAGGCGTATATTCCCTCGTTCAGTCGCCGCTCTTTCGGCGGTGCTTATGCTTGTTCATCCTGCGTATTGGTATTACGCGGCGCGGGGCATGCTGCCAAATATCCTTTTTGTCGATTTGCTTATCATCGGAGCGCTGTGCGTGGCATGCGCGTTTGAAAAAAAACGGTGGTGGCTGTCGCTGCTTGGGGGACTGCTCATTGGTTCGGCATTAACCGTGCGCTTTTCAGAAATTCTATGGGTATCGGCAGCGGCGATAGTTTTTATCATTGCGGGATTGCGCAGGCGCACAGTGGCAGGGATACTCCTTGGCATACTTGGGTGCGCGATACCGTTGGGCATATTTTTCTCATTGAACAAGGCCGTATACGGCCATCCGCTGCTCTTCGGCTACCAAATGACAGCTACGTACGAAAGCGTTTCCGCGCTCGATCGTACCCTTGATATCCTGCGGCATTTCAGTATGTCGGCGCTGCCCGCATTGAAGGAGAGCGTAGTCGAAACGTTGGAAAAAGCGCGAAGCTACGCATTTCCTTTCGGATTTGATCCCCCAACGTTCTCAGTGCATTTCTATCAATACGGCATCGGGATGTTTTGGTGGTTTTCCCTTTTGACGGTTTTTGGATTTTTTATTGTGCTGCGCAAGGCGCTGTATGACTGCTTCCGGCGTCATAGGTATCGGCCGATGGGATACATTGCGCTGGCGCTTTTTGTCGGAAGCTGGCTCACGGCATTTTACGGGAGCTGGATTTTTTTTGACAATATCGCCGAGGAGGTGACCATCGGAAATTCCTATGTGCGGTATTGGCTTCCGATGTATTTGCTCTCTCTTCCCTTTGCCGCGTCAACACTTGTTTTTTTTCTCCGCGGTGCGGCGGGCCGTGTGCCGCGAACGCTGATTGTGATAGCAATCGTTGCGGTGCTCATGTTTTTTTCCGGCAAGGCGGTGTTGTACGAGTATCGAGACAGCGTTTTTCCGGTTGCCGAAAATATAACGAGATATCACAAAAACGCTGAGTGGATTTCGACCATGACTCCCTCTGATGCGGTCATCTTCTCCGAACGGTCTGACAAGAATTTTTTTCCGCAGCGGCGCGTCGCGCAAAGCTTTCCAAATCTTGCCGAGCGCGACCTTGTCCCGCCGCTTGTCGCCCGCGTACCCGTGTATTATTATAGTTTGTGGACTGTTGCGGATGCCGACTATGTCAGTACGCGCTATTTCGCGGAGTACGGATTGCGGCTTTCTCTTGTCGCTTCATTTGGTGAAGGCGAACGATTGTATAAGGTGATAGCGACAGAGTAGATATGAAAAGCGTAATAATTTTATGGCGGTGGATACTCGTGATTGCCGCAGCGTTCATGATAGTCGGAGTGATGAACTATCATGTTCCGTTTTCGCGGGTCAAGACAATTGAGTATTCGTTCCGCGGGCCGGATGGGACGATAAGCCACGTGTATCCGGTTGCGCGAGTGCGCGACGTGGCTCGCGCCGACGGACGTACCTACCGTTCAATGATAGAGGATCCGCTCTATTTCGATGTCAGGACACTTCTTCCCTATGGAAAAGCGCGCATTGAACTCGTGTACAGGAATAAAACGGCAGTGCCGTTGAAAATAGGAGTGAAGCTCAAAAATGGCGAAACGGCATTTGACATTAAACCGTTCGCGAACATAACAAAAGATGGTGAATGGTCGCGCGGGGAGGTCGCATTTGATTTATCTCCCGCAAGCTACTACAATTCCAAATATACCTTTGCGTTTTCTGTTCCCGGTTTGCGCGCGGAAAGCGCCGCTGCCGGCGAGGTGCGACTTTCGCAGATGACCCTTACACTGGAACGCGATCCGATTTCATGGAAGGAAATAATGAAACTATGGAAAAAACGCTGAATACTCTATCACTCATGTTATCCGACCTGTTCATGGTATCGCTGTTTTTGTATTTGGCGGCGGTAAGGATTGATCTTTCCTTGGAGGGATTGATTTCGCGGGCGTTTAACCCAACCATTCTTTTGCTGATATGTCTTCTTTCCGGCATCGGTGCGACACTCTGCGCCGATCCCGAACGCGCGGATGAACAGTGGCGGGCACCGAAACGCCTGTGGGTCTATGCCGTTTTCCTAAGCGCGCTCATCGGATCGATTGTCTACGAAGCGCTGCAGGCGTTATCGCCGTGGGCATTGATTTTGAGCGGTGCCGCCGCCGTTATTGTTTTTTTGGCAAGTTTTGCTATTATCCAGTCTGGGTCCCGACCTTCGTCGGGATGACAATGATGTATGATTGACTGTATTTTTTGCAAAATTATTGCAGGGGAGCTGCCGAGCTGGAAGGTGTATGAAGATGATCATGCCGTTGCTTTTCTTGATATTCATCCTGTTCATGAGGGGCATACGCTGGTTGTACCAAAAAAACATTGCACGGATTTCGTGAGCGCGGACGAGAATTGTTTGCGATCGGTCATAGTCGCAACACAGAAGGTTGCACGCGCAGTTCTTGCTGCAACTGAAGCCGGCGGAGTCAACATCACAACCGCCAATGGCAGTGTCGCGGGTCAAAGTGTGTTTCATCTTCATTGGCATGTCATGCCCCGTTTTGAAAATGATGGCTTTCGTCTATGGCCGCAAAGCACATACGCCGACACTGGCGTGGAGCTGATGGCGTCGGAAATAAAAAAATGGATTTAAATTCAAATAATTTTTTGGTCTGGATCCCTGCCTTCGCCGGGATGACACGAGTATGAAACTTCTGATCACGGGCGGGTGTGGATTCATGGGCTCCAATGCAATCC
>JACQWH010000027.1 GCA_016209345.1 Candidatus Uhrbacteria bacterium | reverse complement strand
CTAGGGGCTAGGTTCTAGTGACTTTCACTGGAAGCTGACCACTAGAAGCTAGAAGCTGAAACCTGGAAGCTGACCGCTAGAAGCTAGATGTTGGTATTATCCTTGACGCTGCTTATGTTTTGGATTCTCACAAATACAAACAACCCGTTTTTTGCGACGGATCGTCACGCATTTGAGACACATTTTTTTTACCGAGGCGCGAACTTTCATAAAACTAGGGGCTAGGTTCTAGGGGCTAGGTTCTAGTGACTTTCACTGGAAGCTGACCGCTAGAAGCTAATATCTATACACCACTCGTCCTTTGGTAAGATCATACGGGGTCATTTCCAGCTTCACGCGGTCGCCGGGAATAATCCGAATACGATTCATGCGCATCTTACCCGACAAATGGCCCAATACCTCATGGCCGTTGTCGAGCGTAATGCGAAATGTAGTTGCCGGAAGAAGCTCTTTGACGACACCGTCGACTTCAAGAACATCTTGCTCCCCATTATGGGTTTTGGCCATAATTATGATAAAAAAATAATATAACCTTCGCTTTTTTGCGAAAGATTATATCAAGAGCACTTCTAAAGTAGCATGGATAATAAAATAATGCAAGCCCTGTCATGCGGCATTCAATCTGGACGGGTTTGCTTTAAAAATAAAGAAAAAAGCGCTTGGTGAAGGTCAATAGGATAAAACTAAAAAATGGCTGTGTACAGCTTTTCTCTGCTAGCATAGTATACCACAAAACAATGCCCGACGCAACTATTTGTCCCCGCCAACAATTCTGATAGCTTCGTTAAAAATTGATTCCTTCTCGGTCTTTCTTCCCACATTCATCGCCGCAAGGAGTGTGAGCTCATCTTCGCAAAAGGCGCGAAAACGTTCCTTTTCCGCGGTGGTTGTGCGGGAAAGCGCAAGCCACTCATTGAGTCGATTGGTAAAATATTTCTTTCCAACCGCGACATCCGCTCCCGGAATATCGAAGCGCCGGAGGATGCTCCCGCGAATAACGGTTGGCTGCACCTGAAGGGGTATCGGCGCTTCCGCTTGTTTGGGCGAGGCGTCTTCTGCCCCCGCCCACCCCACTCGCTCTTGGGCCTGCGTACCGGCGATCGCGCCCGAAACATCTGGCGGTTTTCCCGCTCCGAGAGCAAACGACGGGCGCCTCCCGCGCTCTTCCTTCAAATATGAACTCATCGCCTTCAAAAACGGTAACAATGGCGAAGAATCATCCTCCTCGTGAATGCCCGCCATCCCTTCTTTGAGAATCAATACATTAACGGCTGCAAAAGCGGTGCGCAACTGATCGTCGCTCCAATTCGGGACGCCGGCAAGCCATGTATCCACGTGTACCTGGGCGGCGTCGGGAGAAACAGGGGTCTCAAGGGCTTGAATACCGAGAGCTTTTAAAAGTTTTCCATACTCAATATCGATAACTGCTTCGCGCTTGGGCGGTGCCGGCGCATCGATGCGGACAGAAATCCGCGCCGAAACATTCTTATAGAGCTCCTGGATGTGCTGATTGTCCTTTTCCTGTTTGGCTAAGTCAGTGATAACATCGAGAGCTTTTTGAAATTCAGAAATGTCCCGCCCCGGCTCTGAAAGCCACAGCACAAGGGCCTCCTCAAACTGTTCTTGCGGAATCGGCTGATCCTCTCTCACGCTAAAACCGAGACGAAAAAGAATCCTCCCACGCGCAGAAGGAATATTTTTTCTTCGATCAAGCTCTTTCTGTATAATCTCTCTTGCAACACCTGCAACCGGCGCAAGCCGTTCATTCAGATCACCAAACGCTTCTGATGTCCAGAGGACTTCTATTATGCGCAACTTACCGAGAAGACCCGCAATCTCACTGTCCGTTCGTTCCGGTTTTTGTATATATGCTTCAAGCAACTCACGAAATTGATTCCCGTCAATCATTTCCTTTTTTTCAATAACACCGGCCCGACCAAGGAAATCCCCTATAGCTTTGCCGGAATGAAGGCGCATATTGCGTTCTCCGCCAACTATCTGCACTGTCCGAGTAAAAATGGCAAGCAAAACACCCCCTTTGAATGTCGTACTTTGTGGGTTTGAATTCAATTGATTAATCTCCTCGGTCAGAAAACTGTAAAACTCATCGAGATGTCCATAGGTAGTGCTCGAATCCTGAATGACCGTTGTGATCGATTTTTCAAATTCATCTTTTGTCATTAAATCAAACTTTGCGCCCCCTAAAACAGTGCTCTGAGTGATTGCAAGCAATCGATCCATAATATGAGCGCGCAGCCCATCCGGCGAAATGCCCTTGAGCTCTTCTCTTCCCAAAATGCGGGAGGCAAGGGGTGTAAAAACAGCGGCCTTCTCGTCTGACGATGGTTTGGACTCACTGTCGGCCGGTTGTTTTTGTGTTCCATCATCTTGGTCTCCCTGGGGAGGGGCAGGCGGCTCACCCGTGGCGGGTGGTGCTCCCTGCACGCGCGCGGCAACTTTTTCTTCGATGTCAGAAATGCCCGCTATGCTTTGTTCTATTGCCGTGTAGAGTTCTTCAAACGTTGCATGCGGTTTTTTGGTCCCTGAAAGCCGGCTCCATACCTGCTGCACGGCCTGCCCTAATCCTGCAAGCGGCTCCGGTATCCCCTCCACGCCACGTGCCGATCCTTTCACCGCCTTTTTCGCTCTGCCACCCGCTTGTTTTTTGCGGATAAGCGGGGCCGCCGTCTTTGGCGCGCCTTTTTTTGAACTGCCGCTCAAAAAATCTCGGGCGCTTTCAAGCGCGTCGCGAAAAAATGACGGCTTTTCCTTTTGCTGTTCTGCCGACTGCAGAAAAGCATCCAATTGTTTTGTGCTTCCCAAAAATTCCGTTTGTGTTGTTTTAATTTCGCGGATCAATGAAAGGCGCGCGTGGCGATGCGCGTCGCGAATGCGGTCTTTTTCCTCCTGGGATGATGCGCGCTCAAGTTCCTTTTTTGTTTCCCTGGTGAGACGAAGAAGCGCGTCGCGAATCCTCTCTGCCGCAAGAATCATTTCCCCCATGCGCAATCGGAGCGAACCGTGTTTCTTGTGCCTCCCGTAATCAAGCTGAGCCAAAAGCGCCGGCGAGTACTCGGGACGCCCGCCTTTTGAAGCGGAAACGGGAATGGTGCGTTTTTTTCTTGGCGGAACGATCCCCTGCAAAATACCTTCAACAAGCGGGCGTGCACGCAGACGAGCAGTGCGCCCAAGCTCCTGCCTGTCAATGCGATCTTCAAGAGCCGGCAACAACTCGCTCTCTGCTTTTTTTATATTTTTTAAATGAAAAAGGGGGCTCTCTCGCTTGCGCGCTTCACGGAGCTGCTGCTGTAAAATATCTCTGAACTCTGTTGGGTGTTCGCGCGAAATTCTCCGACCTCCGCGGTCAGCATCCCTTCGAGGGCGTCGTGCTTCTTCTTCTCCCCCAAACAGTGAACCCATGCGTTCAAATAATCCGGGCATACGCTATTCCTCACGAAAAATGCTATGCATCTCAAACTTATAGAGAATCGTCTCTTCGGAAACCATCGTATCAAAGTCGGGCAATCCGCAGGAAAACAAGAGGGTGTCCACTTCTTCACGGTTGTTAAAACTCAACGCATCGTTAATCTGCTGGCACTTCTCTTCACTGCAAGAATCGATGATGCGCGCGAAAACTCGTTCCATGATCGTCTCAAGCATGGTTTCCATGTATTCCTCTCGCTCATCATCGGGAATCTTTCCGACGCCAAGAATATCAAAAATATCCCTCCTCGTAAGATCGGAGAGCAGTTCAGAAAGCGATTGCGTTGCGGTAGAGCGTTGCTTTTGCATAATAAATACCGGGGAGACCTCTATGCAGTATATCATTTTTCAGACCGCCTGTCCATCAATGGGCGCCGAGACAACCGCACGAATGCGGCGAACGCCGGCGCTGCATGCTTCTTCTTTTATAATCGTCACCCGCCCTATCTGGCCGGTATGCGTGACGTGAGGCCCCCCGCAGAACTCCTTTGAATATGCCTCATCCAGCGTATTCCCCGCAAAATATACCTTTACCTTTTCCGGATATTTTTCATGGAAAAAAAACAGTGCGCCGGTCTTCTGCGCCTCTTCCAGCGGTATTTCAATAAAGCGCATTGGCAGATCCTGCGCAACAACCTCATTGACCCTCTCCTCCACTGAGCGCAGCTCGTCAGGAGTGACTTTCCGATGAAATGAAAAATCAAACCGTGCGCGCTCGGCGGTAATGTCGGACCCTGCCTGTTTGACTTCCCCGCCCAGCACATCGCGGAGCGCTTGTTGCAACAGATGTGTCGCGGTATGGAGACGCGTGACGACCGCAAGCTCGCGTTCGTCCGAGGCCTTCAGCTCCCCTGTGTCAAGCAACAGCCCATGACCGCCGAATTTCTTCTCGACGCCCGCCCGAGAAATTTCTTGGTGCTTGCGAAACTCCTCCTGGAAACCGGCATGTCCCAGATGGGCGGCGCGCCGGCCCCCCATCTCCTTTATTATTTCATAGGGAAGTCCGTAGCTTTCATAGAGCTTGAAAGCCGCAGCGTCGTCGATAACGGAAATCTTTTCGAGTTCCTTCAGTCCGTTTTTCAGGGTCTTGAGAAATTTCGCCTTTTCTTTGTCCCACTCGTCAAAAATCACATCGATATGGAGATCGGGGTATACAGAGTGGTACTGCCCGACGATAAGTGGGATGATATCTTTGACAAGATTGATCCGCTGGTCCCCAGCACCATGTTCCATAACGATAATGCGGCGCATAAGGCGACGGAGAATATATCCGCGTTCCTTGTTTGAAGGGCGCACGCCGTCAGAGATGAGAAAACACATGCCGCGCGCATGATCGGCAACAATGCGTTTTGAGCGCGCATCCATGCTCGCGGGAAGCGCATCAACACTATTGGAAAAAAGATCGGTTTCGAATATGGTCCGCGTTTGTTGAGAAATCATCGCGAGACGCTCCAAACCCATACCAGTATCAATACCGGATGTTTCGAGAGGTGCAAGATGCGCATCACCGCTCATCAATGCCTCTCGCGATCCATCGCAGAAAAATTGATTAAACACGATATTCCAAATCTCGATGTCGTTTCCTTGCGCATTTCGGCAATATATTTCAGTGGTCGGCCCGCACGGTCCCGACGTGCCGGTCGGACCCCAAAACACATCGTCCATCCCCTCTTCGCGAATATCGGTGACGCCGAGGTTGTGCCAAATTTTTCGCGACTCCTCATCCTTTGGCACGGTGGCAGATCCTTCAAAAATTGTCACGTATGAAATGGGCACCCCTATCACTTTTGTAATAAATTCATGCGCCCATGCTATTGATTCCTTCTTGAAATAACCCCCAAAGGAAAAATTCCCGAGCATCTCAAAAAAGGTGAGATGCGATTCATCGCCCACTTCCTCGATATCGGACGTGCGGAATGACTTCTGGCATGATGCGGCAGACAGCGAACCGAAGTCCTTCAGTGCGTCTGCCTCGCCGGTGTAATATTTTTTGAACTGTTGCATGCCGGCCGTTGTCAACAGCACCGACGGATCGTCGGGAAGCAATGACGAGGAGGGCACTATCGCGTGCCCACGTTCTGTGAAAAATGCCAAAAACTCTTTTCGAATGTCTGATGAGGTCATACGTCACAATCGCCATGTATAATCTTTCTCTGTCATCCCGCCGCAGGGCGGGATCCAGTCTTTAAAGTAAATCATACAAATCTCTCCATTCGGGATTTTGCTCCTCAATAATACGAAGTTTCCAAATTCGATTCCATTCTTTTAGGGCCTTCTCTCGTGCGATTGCATCTTTGATATCTTGGTATTCTTCATAGTAAACAAGAAGTTTCACATGATATTTTTTTGTAAATCCCGCTATCAATCCTTCCTTGTGTTCCCATACTCTTCGCGCCAGATCGTTCGTAACTCCAATATAGAGCGTACCATTACGTTTGCTTGCGACGATATAGACATAATAGGAATTGATCATTCTTAGTCTGGATTCCGGCCTACGCCGGAATGACATCAGTTTTCGCGGACGGTGTGCGTAATAACATCGAGCGGAAACCGCTTCCCTGCAAAATAATCTTTTACCATCTGTTTCACGTCGCGATCGCGCAACGTCGCATCGTCCATTGCTTCTATTTCTTCGGGGGTGAACCACCGTGTTTCAGAAATCTCGTGTTCCCAAAACGATCCCTGCTCACCATCGACCTCGCCAACATAGATGATTTTAAATCCATGAGGGTATCCCTCCTTCTGTCGATATCCGCCAACATGTTCAAATGCGCCTTCCAGTTCCTTACGAACCATGGAGTAGACACCAAGGATCCTCGTCGGGGTGAAGTCGTATCCTGACTCTTCCTTAACTTCTCGGATAACGGCAGGAAGGGGATCTTCACCTAGATCCACCCATCCGCAAGGAATGTGCCACTTTTCGTGATCGGGATGGTCGGGAACGTATTCGTGCACAAGAAGAACTTTCCCGTCCTTCTCAAGTAATGCCCCCACTGCGACATGCGCTTGTGTTAATACGCGATGTATATTCATGGCGTTTCAAAATATGAATTTTACCAAGCTACAAGCTAATTCCTACAAGCTTCTTACACAATCGGCGCGTCAAAATCCTCCTCTTCTTCCGCCGCTCCCGCCTCTTCCTTTACCCCTTCCGGCTTTCTGTTTTCATACAGCAACTCAAACTCTTCGAGTACTTGAGCTATAGGCGTTGCATATTTGCCGCGGCTTGCGTCAATGAGCGCCTGGTATTCCCCGTCCGTTTTCTGCGGCGTATCGACACGGACGGTTGTGGCGGAAAATGCCGGCGGCGTTGACCCGCCGATTGACATTTTTACATACAGCGCGCGAACGTCAAGGTTCATGATATCGTGGCCGGAAAAACGCGGGGCAAACTCTTGGGAAAGATACGCCGCGTCATCGGCCCCCATGCGAAATGTAATCATCGACCCAACATTGCCAAATACCGTCTCTCTCGCGGTTTGCGAAAGCTGTCCCAAAAATTGATGAGACACCGTCAGATTGATGCGGTATTTGCGCGCCTCGGATAAAATATCATCAAACGTCTTGGTGGAAAAATTCTGAAACTCGTCAACATAGAGATAAAAATCCGCGCGGCTTTTTTCCGCCATAAACGCGCGCTTCATGCCTTGCTGCTGAATCTTCGTAATCAAGAGCGAGCCCAGAAGCGATGAATTCTCGTCTCCGAGCTTGCCTTTCGAAAGTTCTATCAAAAGAATCTTGCTGTTATTCATAATATCGTCCATATCAACCTTGTTCTTACCTTGGGCAACGATATTGCGCACCATCTCATTTGCCAAAAATTGACCGAGCTTGTTGACGAGCGGAACAATCGCCTCATTATCAAATTTTTCCGACCAGCTCGAAAACTCATTTGCCCAAAACTTCTTTACCACCTGATCTTGAATATGCTCTATAATCATCTGGCGATACGGTCTGTCCGTAAGCATCTTTTGAACGCTCATCAGCGTTGCTTGTTTATAATCAAGAAGCGCGAGTATGGTAAACCGAAATACGTGTTCAATTTTCGGCGACCAGTCGCCACCGAAGAATTTTTTAAAAATTTCGATCAAGCTATAGGTCACCTGCTGTTTGTATTCGCGGCTTACATTTTCAAGCGGATTAAACGCGACGGGAAAATCGAGATCGGACGGATTGAAGTAGACAAGATCGTCATACCGCTCCTTTGGAATCCAGTGCAGCGCGGCCTGGATAAGGTCGCCGTGCGGATCGATGACGCACACCCCCTTGCCATGAATAATGTCGTCGGCAATGAGCTTTTCGAGAAGCTTGCTTTTACCCGATCCGCTTTTTCCCACGGAGTATAAATGCCGGCGGCGATCTTCGCGCATCAGACCGAAGGTCACTTCGCGTCCGCGAAAATTCGTCACGCCAAAAAGAGAAATCTCGTTTGCCGGGACCGTATCGGCCGTAGGGAGAGAAAGCGGCGGTTCGGCTTTTCGCGAAAAGAGCCAGTCGACGCCGCGCACTTTTGCCGCGGGGTCCGGAGAATGATAAAACGACGCGACCTCCTCGGTGGTGAGCGTCATCGTTTTTTCCATGACGTGATTGAGCGTGTTATTCACGAATGTTTTAAGATCTTTTGCCACTCGCACTTCAATATGATTGCGCTCCGTGGCAAACGGAGTGAAGATATTTTCAAAATAATCATAAATTGTTTTTGCATCGCGCTTTCCTTCGGGGAAAAAATACAACAGCCGAATATCTGTTTTGTATTTCGGATGAATCTCGGCAATGTCTTCTTTTTCTGAAAACCCATACACGCCGGCGCCCGACTCTCCCTCAACGCCCTCGTAGACCGGCTCGAGCATGACTTGATACAGCGCGCCATCTGTCGACGGGAGGTCGGAGAGAAGATTAAAAAACGGCATGAGCGGGTCGGACTGCATCTTGCTTGCGGTGCGCAGGGAAAAGGCCTTGCTTCCCACCAGCTGGAGATAAAACCCGAGTACCTGTTGGGGAAGACGCTCGCGTTCGTCGTAATGAGACACTTCGGCAAACTCCACGTCGGGAAACTCAGAAAACGCAAGCGACGTCAGCGCCGGTGCAAGCGATCGCTCGGCAACGATATAAAATCGGATGATATTGGATACGACAAGCACCTCGAGTGAAACGGTCTGTCTCTTGCGAAGAAGCAGTTGAAAAAAATTATACAGCAGCCGCTCGTATTTTTTGATACGGTCGGAAGGTTTTGCGATACCGTCCTCGTATGGAAATCTGAGACGAAATATGCTTTGATCTTTCACACAAACAGAAACTAGGGATTAGGAGCGAGTGTCTTAAGTGTAGGACAAAAAAATATTTTTGAACAGATGGCTTGTATGCGTGTCAACGGGAAGTAGAAATGTCACATTCCCAGGGAAGTTAAAATGTCACATTGGTTTGTTTTAGTGTTCGACCTTTGAAATCATGATTTACTGAGTTTTGATCTGAAAAACGAAGCGCTACAATGCGCCGTGAGGGGCGT
>JACQWH010000025.1 GCA_016209345.1 Candidatus Uhrbacteria bacterium | reverse complement strand
TCCAAGCTCCAAATAAATTTCAAATCCAAAATTCAAAAGGCGGGTAGTGTTGTTTTGGATTTTATGAATTGTGATTTATTTGTGATTTGAGTCGCCGCTCGCATCCGACGAGCGGTCCTGGGCGCTGCTCGTTATCGCGCCCGTTCGACTCCCCGCAACAGCCACCGGCTGTTGCGGCAAAACACTTGTTTGATTTACCTACTTGGGCGAGGAGGGAGTCGAACCCTCACGTTCTCGCGAACACATGGCCCTGAACCATGCGTGTCTGCCAATTTCACCACTCGCCCGCAAAAAATTATTTTTTCAATGCCCGCCCCGCCTTTATATACCACTCGTGAATATCATTAAACCTGTCTGCGGGATAGACGATAAGCCGTTCATCATGAACGCCGCGTATTGATTTTGTCATGACATATGTATAGGTTGGACTATAGAGAAAAATCGCCGGCACCTCTTTTGCCAAAATATCTTGAAATCGTTTGTACTTTTCATCGCGAACTCCCGGATCTGCGATGCGTCGCGCGTCATCCAACAGCGTATCGGCAGCCGCATTGTTAAAAAGCGCGAGATTCAAACCCGGCGCATTTTTTCCGGATGAATGCCAATACGGATAGAGGTCGGGGTCAGATCCAATAAGCGCGCCATAGAGAAGAACGTCGTATTTTCGCGGACCGATTATCGTCTCTTTGATTTCGGCAGACGACTGCACGGACACGCGTACCGTAATGCCTGCCGCTTCCCACAGTTCCTTTATCATATTCGCCGCGCTTACTGTTGAGGGAGTGTCGACGGTCACCAGGTCAAGGGAGAGCTTTTTTGCAATCTTTCCGTCCGCGTCCGCGCTCCAGCCGGCTTTCGCGAGAATCTCGCGGGCCGCGGCCGGATCGAACGGATACTTCTTTACCTGTTCATGATACCCGATAAATCCTCTCAGGAGGGGTGCGTCTATCACCGACGCCTCACCCTTCATGCTCTCATCAACAATTTTTTTCTTGTCAATCAACGCCGCGAGCGCTTGGCGAACCGGCAGCGATTGAAGATCCGCGTTATTCGACTGATTAAAAAACAGTGCCGTATATTGCGGAAGCGACAAACGATACTGCCGAAGCGCCGTATCCTTTACCAGCTGGTCCCGCAACGCGCGCGGCAGAAAACTGATTCCTTGCACATGCCTGTTTTTCAGCCCCTCCACTGCCGACTCCGCGTCGGGATAAAAGGTAAACACGATTTTTTCAAGGTACGGCTTTGCGGTATAGGTATCAGGATTACGGACAAGCGTATACGATCGAATCGTCCCGTCGCCATCTTTCTGAAATGATTTAAACTTCCATGCCCCTGTTCCAATCGGTTTGAGATTATATGTCGAAAGCGGCAGCTGCTCGGGCGAGACGTCCTGCCATATATGGCGCGGCAGGATGGGAATGGTTGCCAGGTCAAGAAACGGAGCGAAGGGCTTTGGCAGAGAAAACGAAACCGTCCGCTCGTCAATCTTCTTCACCGCGATATCCGCATAGCTTGGCTGGCTCGGGCTCTTCGTTTTTTGATCCTGAATCTTCTCAATGGTAAAAACAACGTCGTCGGCCGTAAACGGTTCTCCATCGTGCCATTTCACGTCAGGCCGAAGATAGAATGTATATGTCTTTTCATCGCTGGAAAGATCATACCGCTCCGCCAAGTCCGGAACTATTTTTCTATCCGCCGTATACGCCATCAGTCCGGAATATATCAACTTTACAAGATCGCGGTCGCTGTCGTTGGTATAGAGAAAAAGCGGGTTGATATATTGCGGCGTACCGACAAGACCCTCGGTATATGTTCCGCCGGACCGCGGCACCTCTACCGTGCTCGCGTTATACGCCTTCCATCCCAAAAACACCGCATTGACAAGAAGAACAACGCAGAGAATCTGCACAATGCGATAATCGCGCCGCGATAATATGCGAGGAAGATATTTCAGTTGTCCCAGGCGTGGAAGCCGTGTTTTGGAAAGCGAACCGACAAGTTTTTTATCCAGGGCCACATGCGACGCACCCTGTTTCCTCCACGATTGAGGTGAGAGAATGGACATGAATCTAAATTCAGGTGTCAGGGGACAGTGATCAGGTTTCAGGGGTCAGTGATCAGGGATCAGTAATTACTAAAAGCTAGAAGCTAGAAGCTGAAACCTAGAAGCTAAAAACTAGAAGCTAAAACAATTATTGCACAAACATCCGCGCAAGGGAAGATGCGAAAAATACAAGCGCAAAAATAATCGTTGCGAAAAAAAGAATCTTTTCTACTCCCCGTTTTGTGCGGTAGACGTTTCCCTCTCCGCCAAACGCGCCGGAAAGACCGGTGCCGCGCTGCTGGAGAAGGATTGAAATAATCAAAAGGATGGCAGTCGTCGCCTGTGTAATGGAAAGGGCCAAATTCATATAAAGGACAGTATAGGGCAGGAGCGAAAAAATGTCAATGCGCGCGCCGCTACGCCATTCCTTTCAGGCGGGCAATGCGGTCTTCAATCGGCGGGTGGGTTGAAAAAAAGTTGGCAATCTTTGAACGAGAACCAAGAAAAGGATTTGAAAAATAGAGATGCGCGGTTGCCTGACTCGCACCCTTTGTCGCCTGATGGTCTGACGCAATCTTCGCCAATGCATTCGCCAGTCCCTCCGGATACCGGGTCAACAACGCGCCGGAGGCATCGGCCAGATATTCCCGTTGGCGCGACACGGCAAGCTTGATAAGCTCGGCGACAATCGGCGCGACAATCATAAGCACAAGACCGATAACGAGAAAAACCGCGTTTCCGCTGCGATTCTCCCGATCGCTGCCGCCGCCCCAGAAATTCATCCGCACAAACCAATCGGAAAGCAGCGCGATAGTGCCCACCAGCACGATGACGATGGTCATGACCAAAATGTCGTAGTTTTTTACATGCGACAGTTCGTGCGCAAGCACGCCTTCAAGCTCCTCGTTTTCCAGCTTCTGCAACGCGCCGGCCGTCACGGCAATTGACGCGTGTTTTGGGTCCCGTCCGGTGGCAAATGCATTGATGGCCGTGTCGTTGATGGTGTACACGCGCGGCATGGCCATGCCCTGGGCAATGCAGAGATTTTCAACCATGCGCCAGAGATATGGATTTTCTGCCAGCGATGTTTCCTTCGCTCCGGATGCTGCCAGCGCTATTTTGTCTCCGGAATAATATGATATGAGCGTCAGTACCAGCGATATGATAATCGCGGGCGCAAGCCCCTGCCACGGAGAGCCGTAGTATATGCCAAAAAGCGCCCCTATTCCCCAGATAACAATCAGGAAAATGGCGATGAGAACAACCGTCTTTCGCTTGTTTGCGGTGATTTGATTGTACATTGTGTTAAAAGCTAACTTTCACCGGTTCCTTTGCCGCCTCTTCGGTAAGCTCGAAGAATTGCCGGCCGACAAACTTAAACATGCTTGCTATGATGTTGCTGGGGAAATTTTGAATGGCGGTGTTAAGGTCGCGCACATTCGCGTTGTAGAAACGCCGCGCCGCCTGGATCTTGTTCTCGGTATCGCTCAGCTCGTCCTGAAGTTTTGCAAAGTTTTCCGACGCGCGCAGATTGGGATATTGCTCCGCGACGGCAAACACACTTTTTAATGCTTGGGTAAGCATGTTTTCCGCCTTGGCGTGTTCCTCAACGGATTGTGCGCCCATAGCCGCGACTCGCGCCCTCGTCACACTCTCGAGCGTGTCGCGTTCGTGCGTCATATACCCCTTAACCGCCTCCACCAGGTTCGGGATGAGATCATATCGGCGCTTGAGCTGAACATCGATATCCGACCATGCTTCATCGGTACGATTTTTAAGAGAAACGAGCGTGTTGTACATGCTCACAAGCCATACAACCACGATGCCGATGATTATGATGAGAATAAGCGTTTGCTGATTCATACTATTAAGGGTTAGATGTTAAAAAACAGAGCACCTAAAATATTCGCACTGCTTCTCGAGGAGAAGCGTACTATAGATAAGCATAGCATATCCCTTTTCGGTTGTACAGGATTGGTGCCCATGATATGATTATTGAATCCTAATTCATGCTTTAGCGCTACGCTATGAGAGCAAAACACATTTGGATTTTTATCGGCACATTTGTCATTGTTGCCGTGGTCGGCATTTTCATATTTGCCGGATCCGACACGTTTACCATCCCCCCTCTGCCGCGGTCTTGGACCGCGGAAAAGGGCGCAGACACGCAAGGATCATCCTCCGACTTTATTCTTGCGCACGCGCAGTCCGACATTGCCGCCGCTGTAGGCCCAAAAGACGCGCGCGTCGTCGTCGTTGAATTTTTGGACTTTCAGTGCCCGTTTTGCAAAAAAGCACATCCGATACTTTTTGAGCTTCTCAAAGAATACGAAAACAAATCGGTGCGTTTCGAATTTCGCCACTTTCCGCTTGTGTCCATACACCCCTTCGCCGTTCCGTCTTCCCTTGCGTCTCTTTGCGCAAATGAACAGGGAAAATTTCTCGAATTCTATGATATGGCATACTCGCGACAGCAGGAAATCTCGCTTGCGGGACTTGCGACATTTGCAAAAGACCTGCGCCTCAACCTCGCATCTTTCAACGCCTGCATGGCAGAAAAACGCTACGAACCGTTTATAAAAAAAGATCTCGACGATGCACTCACCCTTGCCCTGGAAGGAACCCCGACATGGTTTGTCAACGCAACGCGTCTCGTCGGCGTCGTATCCTACGAATCATTTAAAGCAGTGATCGATAACGAATTGGAACGCTAGGATTCAATGCTCGCGGTTGATTCTTTCGCCGGTTCATCATAAATAGTGCTTGGATGATGTTCTGTGCGTAAAATACGCTATAGCGTATTTTACGCACAGAATGAATATTTTTATCACTTCATTCAAAAACCACTCCCCTTACGGGACATAAACCAATTCTTAATGCCACATGTATCATGGAAACGCGAGGGGTTTACATTCCTCCGCTCCTGCGATATACTTGTTCACACAATTTTATGAACATCGTTGTCGCATATGATCGACTCCATCATCATAAAAGGAGCCCGCGTCAATAATCTGAAAAACGTGTCGGTGGAAATCCCGCACAACGCTCTGGTTGTATGCACCGGGCTTTCCGGATCGGGAAAGTCGTCACTGGCATTCGATACGATTTATGCGGAAGGACAGCGGCGGTTCATGGAGGGGCTGTCCAGCTACGCAAAACAATTTCTTGAAAGCGTTGACAAACCGGATGTCGACCAGATAAACGGACTTCCCCCGACAATTGCCATTGATCAGCGAACCGCGTCATCGTCTCCCCGATCAACCGTGGGAACGGCAACGGAAATATACGACTACCTGCGCCTCCTCTTTGCCCGCGCCGGCACCCCCCATTGCCCCGCCTGCGGGAAAGAGATTACCAACAAAAGCAAACAGACCATCATTACCGCTGTTGCCGATGAGTTGGCGCGCGCGACGCAGCCGATTGCGCTTCTCGCGCCGCTTCTTTCCGACGAAATCCTGCATATTGATCGTATCCTGGAAGAACTTGAAAAACTCCGGATGCATACTGTCCGCGTCGATCACCACTCGTATTCATTGAAAGAATTGCTGACAGCCCGCCTTGACGAGGCGCACCATCATTCGCTTGACGTGGTCGTTGACCTCTTTTCCCACCCTCGCACAGACGCGCGGGATTCAGGCAGGATCGTGCGCGCGGTAAACAGCGCGCTTGAGCTGGGCGACGGAACGCTTATCCTTTGGAATGAACGCTCAAAAGAAGAGCGCGCGTTTACCGAACGGCTGGTATGCCCGTCATGCGCCATTCGTATCGAGCCGCTCGAGCCGCGCCACTTCTCTTTCAATAATCCCGTCGGTGCCTGTCCGCACTGCACGGGCTTGGGATATTTGCTTACATTCGATCCCGACCTCCTCATACCCAACCGGCGACTGACCGTCGCGCAAGGAGCGATTCAGCCGCTCAACAAACTGTATACAAACACGCACCATCTTTTTACCGATATTCAATCCGCGCTAGGCGGCGTCGGCTGCTCAGTCCATACGCCGCTTGCCGATTTCTCCGCCGAACAGGAGGAATTTCTCTTATCGGGGAACATAAAAAAAACACAGAAAAAATCAGAGCCCACACAAACGCCATTTGCCGGCGTTATTCCCTATCTGGAAAAAAAATATCGGGAAAGCGACTCTGACTATATCAGAAAGGAGCTGGAAGAATACATGCGCAGATCCCCATGCTCCGCGTGCGCGGGCAAACGCCTGAAACCCGAAGCGCTTGCCGTGCGCGTTGCCGGACATACCATCGATACGATTGTGTCTCTTTCTGTTGATGCGCTTATCGCGCTGTTTGAGTCGCTGTCCGGCATGAAAAAGTCCCTACTCGCGGACGCACGAACCCGTGCAATCGCCCTGCCCATTATTGAACATATCATACAGCGAGCGCGTTCACTGCAAAAAGTCGGCCTCCACTATCTTGTCCTGGATCGCAATACCGCGACGCTTTCGGGCGGCGAAGCGCAACGGGTAAAGCTCGCGAACCATCTCTACACATCGCTTGTCGGCGTGGTGTATATCCTGGATGAGCCATCCATCGGCCTGCATCCGCGCGACACCGAGAAACTTATCGCGACCTTGCGCGACCTTCACCATCTCGGAAATACCGTTTTGGTTGTCGAACACGATACGCAAATCATCATGGCAGCCGATCGCGTCATCGACGTGGGGCCGCTTGCGGGAAAACACGGCGGTACCATCGTGGCGCAAGGAACCGCGCGAGACATTATGAAAAACAAACAGTCGATTACCGGACGCTATCTGTCGGGGGAGCGGTCAATCTCCCTTCCCAAAAAAGCGCGGCGGGGAGCGGCCGGCGCTATCGAGATTATTGACGCGCATGCGTTCAATCTGAAACATATTTCGGTACGCATTCCTCTTGGCAATCTTGTTGCTGTGACAGGCGTATCCGGCTCGGGCAAATCAACGCTCATCGTTGAAATCCTCAGCAAGGCGCTGGCAAAAAAACTCTATCGATCCAAAGATATCCCGGGATCGCATGGCGAGATACGCGGCGTTGAACATATCGACAAAGTCATCGTTATAGACCAAGCGCCCATCGGCCGGACTCCCCGTTCAAACCCGGTCACCTATACCAATATCTTTACCGCCATCCGAGAGCTCTATACCAACTTGCCCGAATCCAGGATAAAGGGGTTTACACCGGGACACTTTAGTTTTAATGTTAAGGGGGGGCGATGTGAAACATGCCAAGGCGAAGGGATGACGCGCATCGATATGCGCTTCCTGTCCGATGTGTTTGTCGAATGTCGGGACTGCGGGGGAAAGCGATATACGAAAGAAGCGCTCGAAGTGCATTACGAGGGCCTCTCGATTGCCGACGTACTTTCCTTGAGCGTCGACGAGGCGCTCACATTCTTCGCCAAACATCCGAGCATCCATGATAGGCTCAAAACGCTTTCCGATGTCGGGCTTGGGTATATCCGGCTGGGCCAACCCGCGCCGACATTGTCCGGAGGCGAAGCACAGCGCATCAAGCTCGCCGCCGAGCTTGCGCGCAGATCGACGGGAAAAACGCTCACGATCCTGGACGAACCGACGACAGGACTGCATTTCCAAGACGTACAACAGCTCCTCCTGGTGCTTAATCAGCTTGTTGAAAAGGGCAATACCATCCTTATGATCGAGCATAATCTTGATGTCATAAAAAATGCCGACTGGATCATTGATCTGGGACCCGAGGGCGGGGATGCGGGGGGATACCTTGTGGCAGAGGGAACACCGGAACAGGTGGCAAAGAATCCAAAGAGCATAACGGGAAAATACCTTGCTGAAATCCTAATGCCAAAATCCTAATATCAAATTAATGTCAAAGCTCAAAATCAAGAATGCGTTCATATTTGGATTTTGGATTTGATTTGACATTTGAGCTTTGACATTTGATAGTGTATGTACGACCACAGAAAAATTGAAAAAAAGTGGCAGGCGCGATGGGAAAAAGAAAGAACCTTCCAGGCGCCAAGCGATACAAAGCGCGAAAAACGCTATGTATTGGACATGTTCCCCTATCCATCGAGCAATGGCCTGCATGTAGGGCACCCCGAAGGATATACCGCGACCGATATCTATAGCCGGTTTCTCCGCATGAAGGGGTACGCCGTCCTCCACCCGATGGGCTGGGACGCCTTTGGTCTGCCGGCTGAAAATTTCGCGATTAAAAAGGGCGTGCATCCGGCGGAAACAACGAAAAAAAATATTGCGACGTTCAAAAAACAAATCCGGTCGCTGGGACTCTCGTATGACTGGAGCAAAGAGATAGACACATCCGCACCGGACTACTATCGCTGGACCCAGTGGCTGTTTTTGGAATTATACAAACGAGATCTTGCTTACAAGCGCAAGGCGCCGGTGAACTGGTGTTCCGGATGCCAGACCGTTCTTGCAAACGAACAAGTCGTCGAAGGCGAATGCGAGCGCTGCCATACCGGCGTCATACAAAAAGACCTCGAACAGTGGTTCTTGAAAGTGACGGCGTATGCCGATCGACTGCTTGCCGACCTTGCATCAATCGACTGGCCGGACTCCATCAAACGCGCGCAGGAACACTGGATAGGAAAAAGCGAGGGGGCTATCATCGACTTCCGGCTGAATAACAGCCCGTTAAAAATTTCCGTGTTCACGACGCGGCCGGATACGCTGTATGGCGTATCCTATCTTGTCCTTGCCCCGGAGCATGAACTTATAAAAAACCTGAAAACGCCGATTGGCAATATCCGCGAAGTAAAAGAATATATCGCGAGCACCCGGAAAAAAACAGACATGGAGCGCCAACGCGTGGCGCAGAAAAAATCCGGCGTACCACTCAAGGGCATTACCGCCATTCATCCGGCGACAAAAGAGGAAGTTCCGGTGTGGATTGCCGATTATTGCCTGGCGTCATACGGAACCGGGGCGGTAATGGGAGTGCCGGCCCACGATGACCGCGATCTTGCTTTTGCAAAACAGTTCAAATTGCCGATAAAAATCGTCGTGATGCCCGAAAAAGCCGATAGCGTCATAAAACGCTCCCATAAGGCCTACACCGGGCCGGGCATCCTTGTCTCATCGGGCGAATGGAGCGGAATGTCTTCGGAGGAAGCAAAGAAAAAAATCGTTGCCGCGGTAAAAGGACAGCAAACCATACAGTACAAATTGCGCGATTGGCTCATTTCGCGCCAGCGCTACTGGGGCGCGCCGATCCCCATTATCTACTGCGAAGCGTGCGGCGAACAAGCCGTGCCGGAAAGCGACCTGCCGGTACTTCTGCCAACCGATGTTGATTTCAAGCCGACCGGCGAATCCCCGCTCGCTCGATCAAAATCATTTCATACCGTATTGTGCCCTGCGTGCGGGAAAAAGGCCCGCCGCGAATCCGACACGCTGGATACGTTTATGTGTTCCAGTTGGTATTATCTTCGCTATCCCAATCCGCATTCGGGCGACGTGCCGTTTGAACAAGAGTCCCTACGGTATTGGCTCCCTGTCGACATGTATGTCGGCGGCGCGGAACATGCGGTGCTTCACCTCCTTTACGCGCGCTTTATCACCAAGGCCCTTGAAGATGCGGAATTCGTTCCATTTTCTGAACCATTTACGCGATTAAGAAACCAGGGACTCATTCTCGGAGAAGATGGCGAGAAGATGTCAAAATCGCGCGGCAATGTCGTCAACCCCGACGATATCGTGGACGCCTACGGCGCAGATACGCTCCGCCTGTATGAAATGTTCATGGGGCCTTTTGAAGACGCGAAACCGTGGAATACGAACAATATCATGGGGGTACGAAGATTTTTGGAGCGGGTATGGCGCCTCTATACCGAGCATCTCAAAAAACCGGCCGCGCACCCTCCCGCCGATGCGTGCATTCGCGTGATTCACAAAACAATAAAAAAGGTGACTGAGGATATTCCGTCATTTCGGTTCAACACCGCTCTGGCAGCACTCATGGTATGCGTCAATACCATGACCGACCATGTCTTGCAGAAAAATGAAGCCGTACCGACTTATCTCCAGGAGTCCTTTATTCTCCTGCTTGCGCCATTTGCCCCCCATATCGCGGAAGAACTTTGGGAATACATGGGACACCCCGCGACACTTACCTATGAACCGTGGCCCTCGTACGATACTGCCCTGCTTACGGAAGATACGTGTACAATTACCATTCAGATAAACGGCACGCGAAGGGATTCCATGACTGTTCCCGTTCCGACCGAGGAAGAGGACATACGCGCGCAAGCCATTGAACGCGAGAATGTAAAGAAATGGATCGCCGGAAAGACGATTAAAAAAACGATTTATGTGGAGAAGCGGCTTATTAATTTTGTAATACACTAGGTTTCAGTGGTCAGTGATCAGGTGTCAGTACGGACAACCTGAAACCTGAAACCTGAAACCTGAAACCTCTATGATGTACCTATCACAAACAGATCCTGAACTTGCGCAGCTCATCCAGCGTGAACTTGTTCGCGAACAAGAAGGGCTCGAGCTCATACCATCTGAAAATATTGTAAGCCGCGCGGTGCTTGAAGCGCTCGGATCCGTTGGCACCAATAAATATTCCGAAGGGTATCCGGGCAAACGCTATTATGGGGGATGCGAAGCGGTTGACGCCGTTGAAAATCTCGCGCGCGACCGCGCAAAAGCCCTGTTTGGCGTAACGCACGCCAATGTTCAGCCACATTCAGGATCTCCGGCAAACCAAGCCGTGTGCTTTGCGCTGCTCAACCCGGGTGACACGCTCATGGGTATGCATCTCTATGCGGGCGGACACATGACCCATGGACTGGAATTAAACTTTTCCGGTACCTATTATCATTCCGTGCAATACACTGCTCGCCAAGATGGATACATCGATATAAATGAAATGCGGGCATTGGCACAAGAACATAAACCAAAACTGATTATCGTCGGCGGTACGGCTTACCCACGCATCTATGAATGGACGCTCTATAAAGAGATTGCCGATGAAGTGGGCGCGTACCTCCTTGCTGACATCTCTCATGTTGCGGGACTCATTGTCGGCGGACAGCACCCAACGCCTGTTGGCATCGCTGACGTTATCACAACAACAACACACAAAACATTGCGAGGTCCACGGGGCGCAATGATCCTCTGCAATGGTGAGGAAAGTGATTACTTAAAACCCCCACCGGAAAAATCGCGGAAGTATCTTCCGACAATGATCGATCGGGCGATCATTCCAGGACTGCAAGGGGGACCGCACAATCATCAAACAGCCGCAATCGCCGTTGCGCTCCATGAGGCGGCGCAACCTGAATTCAAAGAATACGCTGAACAAATTGTGATAAATGCAAAAGCGCTTGCTGATTCGCTTTTGCAATATGATTTCCATCTCGTCACCGGCGGCACGGATAATCATCTTCTTCTTGTTGATCTCACGAATAAAGGAATCCCGGGAAAAGTGGCAGAAAAAGCGCTTGTTGATGCGGGACTCACCGTCAATAAAAATACCGTGCCTCATGACCCGCGAAAGCCCTACGATCCATCCGGCATACGTCTCGGAACGCCGACCCTTACCACGCGCGGCATGAAAAAAGAAGAGATGAAAAAAGTCGGCCAATACATCAATCGCGTTCTCAGCGCACCTGATGATGCGCGTGTCATAGAGACAGTACGGCAAGAAGTGAAAGATCTCTGCGCGCAATTTCCCATTTACCCCGACCTCTCGTATCTATGACCGAAGCATCCCCAACCGGAAGACCAAGCATGCCCGAGGCGCTTGAACGGCTTTTAAGCGACCCCAAAACGCTTGATATTCTTGTTGACGGCGGAGCGCCTGCCACCGCGCTTATCAGAGAACTTTTTGATGGCAGCGCGCAGGACACGGATACAGAACAGCAACGAGCTATGTTAACATCCTTAATTGACCTGCTTGGGCGGGAGGGGGAACGTGAAATAACGGATCGTCGCGCTGCCGCCTTAACAATACTGAGCGATTACGTCATTCGGGAACATCTGCTCAATCATTCTGACGCCTTGTACCAATCTTATCATGCGGCACTCAACGCACAGACCCGGAAAAATAATCCGTCGGACGGTTCCATTGCAGCGCTTCTCAAGGGCGGCAATGCAATGGCCCCCTATCTTGCATGGAGCGCAAAACAGCGAACCGAAGTTAAGGACGGATGGCATCGTCTCGCCGAGCAATTTATCGGTGATTTTGAAGTCAGAGATTCTATCCGAACCAGATCTGCCGAGATGCAGGATCGCATGTCTCCAGACCCTTGGCTTGATATGAGAGTGGAGCACTATAGAGAGCAAGGACTGATTGATACAAAAAAGATTGGCAAGCGTGAAAAAAAAGATCCATCGACGATCGCCCGATCTATCAAACGACTTATTAAACAAGAAAGGACTCCGAATCAGACCGGAAAAAAAATAAACAAAACGGCACTCACCGCAACAAAGGTAGCCCCCGCAACCCCCCATAGCATAGCAATAAAAGAAATGATGCCCGCTGTCCGGCGGAATCGAGAGATAAAAAAAGCAGCAACACAAAACCCCCTGGAACTGCGGGGAAGACAACCACCCGCAATGCAGGAAGTCAGACGCCAATTTCTTGCACGGGCTGAAGCATTACAACAAAACAATAGCGAGTGGGTTGGAGGACAAGAAAAACGGTTTGCCGGGAAGTTTGATAACTTTTCCTCGCAAGATATTCATCGCGAATATAGAGAAGGGCTTTCTACATATGCCATATTTCTGTATCGCACATTTGAACGCATGTCTCCCGAAGCCCTGCAAACATTCTTGAACGGTACGGATTTTGATTTCTACATCCGTGCCTATACCTTTGACTTCATCTTGTCGCTTCGCTATTCCGCGAAGCGAGGCAGAGTGCTGGGAGTACACGACAAGCATCTTGCCCGGCTTGCCTATCGCCATGCCCCTCGCATTCTTACCACACTGCGCAATGAATTTCCGCACAGTGAATATCCCGATGTTGATGAGCGAATGATCGCTCGTGCCGCTACGACAAACCCTCAAAATCCAAAACAGTGGATTCGCGCAACCATTTCTCTTATTGCGGATCTCCGTCGAGCATATCCCATAGATCTCTTTCCTCAGGTAGAGAACTGGATGATAAAATACTACGCGTGCCTAAACCGGGAGAGGGCAGCCCAAGCACTTACTGATGCGCTTGGCCGTATTGACGGTCTTCGCGGAGAATTCCCGATTGGGATGTATCCGGCTATTGACGATCCTTTAATAAAGCGTCTTGCTGTCTATAGCCCGCGACAGGCGAGAGATAAAATACTTCTTATGGTCCAGGGTGCTCAGCGACTCCACGAACGCTACCCGGAAGCAACAGAACAAGACGCTCATGATATCCTTTTATACCCCGACGAACCATCAATATAATATGACCATTAAAAAAACAACGCCTCCAACATCTCGCATCTACGCCTTTATCGGGCGCGATGATTTTTCCATTGCGGAGAAAATCAAAGTATGGATGCGCGTATTCCGGGAAAAACACGGAGAACAGGGCATTTCTGTTTTTGACTGCCGGGATGCCGACGATGGTGCCGGCCGACTTACCCATGTCCTGCGAGGACCGGGACTCTTTCAAACACAATCGCTCGTCGTGGTAAAAAATCCGTGGAGCGCAAAATCAACCGACGTCCAGACGCTTCTCTCGGGAAAAATTGAATCGCTCCCGACCGAACAGTTTCTCGTTATTTCGGACTCGGCAATGGATGGACGCACCGGTCTGGCAAAAGCGCTCATCAGAATGCAAAAAAACGGAGCGGCATCCATTGAGCTTTTCGATGTGCCGTCAGGGTTTGCTTTGAGTAAATGGATTGCCGACCGAGTTCGCCGACATGGTGGCTCGTTTGAAAAAGATGCCGCGGCATATATACTGGGCGCGTATAGCGCCGCACAAGACACCGCATCCCATGAATCGGACTCTTTGCCGATAAATCTTTGGCAACTAGACACTGAGATGCGAAAGCTGGTTTCGCATGCTGCCGGTCGCCCCATTACGAAAGAAGATGTGTCCGCTGTTGCGTCGCTTCCCTCCTCTGCCCATATTTTTCATTTGACCGATGCGTTGCTTGAAAAAAAATATCTGTCCTCGCTGCGCATTGCCCATCAGCTTGTTGGAGACGATCCGGCGAAAGAACGGCACCAGCTTCTTTCGCTCGTCGCATTTCTTGCATCCCAATTTCATTCATTTGTCCTTTTGAAAAGCATGGAAGAGGATAGCATGAACGAACGCGATAGTGCCGCCCGTCTCGGATGGAATACAAAACGAGTGTGGGTTGTCTCAAAAAAAATTCATGGCCTCACGTGCGCCGCCCTGCAAGCATATCTGCGCGCCATTCTTGATTTTGAAAAAACGCTCAAAACGGGATCGGGTGATCCTGTTTTGCATCTTGATCTGCTTGTCCGCTCCATCACGCATTAAAAAACAGACCGTCACATGACGGTCTGTACCGTTATGCGCTCTTTTTCAGCGCATTGATTTTTTTTGCCAGACGCGACTTCCTGCGCGCGGCCGTGTTGCGAGAGATACTGTTGTTCTTCGCGGCCTTATCAACGCTTTGTACCAACTTTTGATACATGCCTTGAGCACCTTCCACTTCTTTTTTGCCAATCGCTTTGACTATCTTCTTTTTTAAATACGCAATGTTTTTTTTCACAAGCGTATTGCGTGCCGTGCGTTTTTTTGTTTGGCGCAATGCCTTTATCGCCGCTGCTTTGTGGGCCATAATCAATAGGAATTAGGGATTAGGGATTAGGGATTAGGGATTAGGATCTAGGTTCTAGGTTCTAGGTTCTAGAAAAATTCACTGACCACTGATCCCTAAAACCTGATCCCTGAAACCTGAAACCTGGCTATTCTTAGCGAAAACGGAGCGATGCAATCGATCCCCGTGCTTTCTTCTTGTGCTTTTTGAGCGCAACTCTTTTCTTTTTGTACATAGTATCTGGAAAGATTTATGATTCAAGATTCATGATTCACGAATGGATCTACTCATAAATCTTGAATCGTGAATCGTGAATAATTTTCTGGCGGGCCGGACGGGGCTCGAACCCGCAACCTCTGCCGTGACAGGGCAGCGCCACTAACCAATTGTGCTACCGGCCCACAAAAAATTTCTCAAACTTTTCCTTCTTACGGACTAAAAATAAATCTGACTTCATTGAATCATATATGTAATGATAAAACGACAAGCTATCGTTTACAGAATACCGCAGATGAGCGCCGCTATCTCTTACCTCAAACGACCCACCACGCACAACTCCTGCGCCCTTCAGCCGTTTATGGAGAGCAACGAGAATCCCTTTCGCTCCCGATGTGAATCCGCATTGAAAACCATTCGATATGTTTTTCCGTCCGGTTTTGAAATATTGGAAACTACATGTATGACCATCCCCGTCGAAAAAACCGCGCACGAAATGCATGAGATATTTTTCAGGAACTTTTGGCATTTTTTCTTTTTTGCTCTTCCGAACAGTAATGCCAAACCGCTCCAAGTCCGCGAACATCTTTTTGCTTCCTAACTGAAGATGGTAGCGAATCTTTCTGTTTTCTCCTTTTGGTCTTAGGGCATTAATTTTGTGATTCGATTCAAGAGCCCCTCGAATTTTCTCTATAATATCCCCATCCGTTGAAGTAAAATCAATATACTTACTTCCACGGGGATTAATCGTCATTGCGCCATCAGCAAGAAAAAATCCAAGTGTGTATGCCATCTCTTCTGACCATGTTTCAAAGAACGATTGATTGACCTTCCGGGGGAACTCCCGCTTAATTTTTGGCTTTGCTCTCGGTCCCTTGCGTGGACCGGTATTGAGGAGATTGAGATTCGTAAACCGAGTACAGGACTGGCTTGGGATATGAAGCTCACGAAACCATCGGGTTACGGTGCCTCGCGGCAGACCGACTCTTTCCCCAATCTCGCCATGTTTGAGGTTGTCATCCCAATGCCAGTGATAAAAAAGATTGCGAATGGGTGTTCGCCACTTTTTTTCGATTGAAGCAAGCCGAACGGACTTTTCTATTGGTTGCATGGAGCTCCTGAAAAGATGTATCTAGTATACCACCTTTTTTTCTTTACGCAATACCCATACCAATCCCCACGCCCCCACAATAATCAAGCCCGCGGAAATCCATTGAGGGGCGCGGAGGCCGAGCGCCAATGGAACGATGTCAATCCGTAAGAACTCGATACCAAAACGCCCGAGGGAATAAAGGATGAGATAGAGAAAAAAAATGAGAGCTGCCGGTTTCTGTGTCGTACTATCCTCGCGCTCTTTGTCATCCCGGCGAAGGCCGGGATCCAGTCGCTTTAAAGTAAATACAGCTAACGAGATGAACAATAAAACATCAAAAAACGATTCATACAAAAACGTTGGGTGAAACAGAGAGAACTGCTCGAACCCGGGCAGACGGTGCGCTTCATCAATAGGTATGCCCCATGGCACTGATGTCGGCAGACCGTATGCCTCTTGATTGAAAAAATTACCCCATCGTCCGATTGCCTGACCAAGCGCGACTCCCGGCGCGCATATATCGAGCAGAGACAAAAGAGAAATCTTATTTTTCCTACTATACAAAAATATCCCGAACAACCCGCCAAAAAGAGCTCCATGCCATACCCATCCGCCCTGCCATACGGCGATCATTTCGCCCGGATGGACAAAAAAATAATCAAGGTGATACGCGACAAATAACGCTCTCGCAAAAAAAATTGCCGGAATAACCGCCCAAAGAAGCATGCGGTCGATGTGGTACGAAACAATACTTCTGCGAGCAAGGATCAGCGTCGCACTATACGCTGCAAGAAATCCCAGAGAAATCAAAACTCCGTACATCGAAATACGCGTGCTCCCTAAAAAAAATTCCGAAAAGGGTGGGGTCTGAAACATCTGCTTATTGTTCAAAACGTGCTATAGAGACCTCTGCAAAAGTCCATTGTGTATTTCTTCCGGCTCATTTTTGTCCAGTTTCGCCCCAAAAAAGCGCTGAACTCGTCGCCCGGCCACGGCCGGACTCCTCATCCATCATCTTTTTTGGAACAAAACTGACTCAAAAATGACCGGGAAGCCCTTTTGCAGAGGTCTCTATATCTTTTCAACACGTATGTCGTTTTTCTCAACGCTGACAATGGCATCGCCTTTTCGCGCAAAACCCTTTTTCTTCAAATCATCCAATGGTCGCTTCGACGGGGGGAGTACGATAGCGCCTCGCACAAGATTGAGCTGATGGCGGTGCAAGGGATTCTTGGAAAATCCAACGATGCGAACTTCAAGACGATGGCTGGCGATGAGACGTATAAGTTCCGGGTCGTCATCCTTCACACAAACCAATGCGATCTTTTTTGACCGTGTCATATCGGCTACTGCGTGCGCGATGAGCTCTTGCGGCGTTTTTTCTTGCGACACTCTGGCGCAAACATAGTCGTCAAAATGCGATTTTTCTGTTTCGTGTGCAATCCGCGCCATCATCGCCACTGCCTGAACCGGATATTTTCCCGCAGCGCTTTCTCCTGACAGCATCACTGCGTCGGTATGGTCTATGACGGCATTCGCGACATCGGACACCTCCGCGCGGGTGGGACGATTATTGGTCGTCATGGACTCGAGCATTTGTGTTGCAACAATCACGGGCTTATGCGCTTCGATGCATTTTTTTATCAAGGTCTTTTGCACGGTCGGCACTTTTTCGGCAGGGATTTCAAGGCCCAAGTCACCGCGCGCGACCATAATACCATCTGAGAGTGCAAGAATTTCGTCAAAATTCTTCACTGCTTCCCAGCGTTCTATTTTTGGAATGATGCCGATATGAAGAGCGGCCGGATGTGTCGTGGAAAACCGCTTCAATAATGAACGAAGTGTTTTAATGTCTTTGCCCGCCCGCACAAAAGAAAGCGCTATAAAATCCACCTTCTGACTCACGCCAAACGCGCAATCCTCGCGATCCTTTTTTGTCATGCTTGGCGCCGAGAGCGTCGCGCCCGGCACGTTGATTCCCTTGTGCGATTTTACAAGACCTCCAACAATTACCTCGCAGGTAATCTGTGTTCCCTTTACCTTCGTCACCTGAAGATCCATGGTCCCATCGGCTATAAGAATGTGCTGCCCCTTTTTCACTTCCTCGCTGAGGGGCGGATAGTGGTTGGGCAACATCGTCGGCGTGTGGGTTGCTTTATATTCCGCTTGGGGCAACAAAATAATCTCTTGCCCCTTCTTTATCTGCACCCCCGCATCAGCTACCTCGCCGATGCGAATCCGCGGGCCCTGCAAATCCTGCAAGATCGCGATGGGCTCTCCCAGTTCCTTTGCGACGCTTCGAATATTTCTGATGAGCTTGGCGTGACTCGCATACGTGCCGTGAGAAAAATTCAACCGCGCTACATTCATTCCCGCCTTGATAAGTTTGCGCAATATCTCTTTTTTCTCCGAAGCGGGCCCGATAGTACAGACGATTTTTGTAAATTTCATAAAAAATTATTTTTTCAATAATTTATAGGGTGCATATACGATGCTGTCAATATCTCTACCTGTATATTTTCCACCGCCCTTAAATTGAAGCTTCTTGAAATCGGAAAGAGTGTATTCTCTAAATGATGCGCCTCGCCTTTTCGGGCGTTCGATAATTTTTGTCTCCTGCATAGTGGCGAGCGGGAATAGTTCCGTTGTCATCCCCGCGCAGGCGGGGATCCAGTCTGTAGATTACCATTATTTATCTACATTAACAATAATCCCTCGTACGCATAAAATAAAAGACCCGGGAACCATCGCACGAAGCGAAGCCCCGGGTCTTTGAATCTTACGCGCGCCTCCTATCTCTGCGCGAAGATCTCTTGCGTCAATTCCCACATCTGAAGCCGACTCCGCTTTTTCTCAAGCAGGCACCACTCCAGACCCCAAAGGTCGATGTCGGCGAAACCTGCCCTGATCACGAAGTTGAGGTTGTCGAGGGCAAGCTGAGGGTTCATGGACTTTTCGTTCTCTTCAGGTGTGGCGTCCTTGCTGCTACCACCGCAAGGCCAGGGTTCCCACTGGAGCTCTATGAGGGAGACGAACTTGGGCTTGAGTGCCTCTGCCCGTTCCGCCCACAACTCCGGTGAGCCGTTCCTTTCCATATGATCGAAGTAGGACTTCCCATCACCGCAGGACTTGCGGTAATAGGTCGCGCCAACTCGATCAACGAACGTGGCGATCTCGCCCCAACTTCCGACATCACCACTATCAGTTCCAATGATAGGGCGCTTGAGGGTGTCGGCCGTTCTGACAATCTGAACTTCCTGGCGATAGAAATCCTTCACATCGAAGGGATACTCCCCTCCGAACGACGAACCGCTTCGCAGTGGTTCGTTCTCCACCTGCCAGACGGTGATCCGACCGTCGTTGGCGTAGTGTTCAACGAACCGCCTGCTATAATTGATGAGTGCTTCCTTGAAGCGTTCAACGGAAAGCGTTTTCGCCCAACCAGGAATCTTAAACTCTGGCGAGTGAGGGGTTTTCACCCCGATCGCCATTGTGACGTTCGCGACCCCACATCGCTTGGCAGTTGCAAGTTGCCAATCGGTGTTGAAATCCGTCTTCAATGACGCCGACGAGTCGTCTTGAAGCCAATCCCACGGCGCCATGAGACGAAGCGAGTCGACATGGAGTCCGCACGCGATGTCCTCCAACATGCGCCGTGCGCAGTCGAAGTCACCGCCACACAGCCACGTAGCGTGGCTGAAGGAGTACGACGAACCGAGCCGAATCCCTTTCACGTTCGGGAGTAGTGGACCCTGCGCGGGCGTCGGCGGGTCTTCCCCTGGGATGAACTGGATCGGCTCCAGCTCAGGGGTGGCCGTGGGACTCGTGGTCGGAACCACAAACGTCGTTGAAAG
Source organism: Candidatus Uhrbacteria bacterium (assembly GCA_016209345.1). Classification (GTDB taxonomy): domain Bacteria; phylum Patescibacteriota; class Patescibacteriia; order JACQRZ01; family JACQRZ01; genus JACQWH01. Next base: position 10,004 of record JACQWH010000025.1, on the reverse strand, counting down.
TGGTGCTGGCGACCCAGTCACCGACGACGGGACGACGCTGCACGCCGCCTGGGCGGTCGCCATGAGAACAAAAAACTTCGCGAGGGTCTTGCCAAACATGATGATCTCCTTTCAGGAGCACGCCGCGCAAGACCGCGCGGAAGTTGAATGCACGGTCATTCTACTAAATCCCCCCCCCTGTCAACCCAAACGCCCCGCGCGCACCTGCAAGAAGGATATCCACATTGACAATAAAAACAGCGTCTGGTTTAATTTCTCAGGAACTTGTACCTGCCGCTGTTTTTGGCTAAAAAATATGTTAATCTCAAAAAATACAAAAACCTGGTCAAGCTACGCGCCTTCTACTCGGTGGAAATGGGGTCAGACACAAATTCGCAAGCGAAATTGAGTCAGACCCCATTTCCACCCATTGAAACCTGCCCTTGAGACGGGTCTTTTTATTTTGGTTCTTCATACTCTCTTATGGGTACTATTCGTTTATTTCGCCCATCACTTCGAATGTCATTCCCGCGAAGGCGGGAATCCAGACCACACTATGCTTTATTGCTATAAGGATTTATTTATAGGGTGGATCCCGGCCTTTGCCGGGATGACAACCCCAAGAACGATCCGATAACAATAAATGGCGAACGTACCCACAGAAAACCCGGAAGAACCTTTATTTTAAATTGCCAAAATAATGACAAACACAAAAAGAACAATATTGTTTGTTTCGATATTTGCCTTCATCGGTTTTATCGCATTGCAAATTCCTGTCGCGCAGCTTATCGGCTCAAAAGTTAAATTTACGATTTACGATGCGTTTGCGCCGATTGCCGGCGCCTTTATTGGAACTGCCCCGGGAATACTTGCCGTCTTTTTTATGCAGGTGTTGAACTTTCTCGCGCACGGCGCGATTGTGCAAGACGCGGGAACAATCATCCGCTTCTTTCCAATACTCTTTGCGGCATATTATTTTGCACGCAAGGATAAGGGGAATATCCTCGTTCCTCTCATCGCGATCGCCGTCTTCCTTGCACACCCTGTCGGAAGAACGGTCTGGTATTTCACGCTCTTTTGGACAATTCCCATTCTCGCATATTTTCTTCGCGACAAATTTCTGCTTGCACGTGCGTTCGGCGCGACGTTTACCGCGCACGCGGTTGGCGGTGCGCTCTGGATATGGACATTTTCACTCCCCACCCAGGTCTGGCAATCTCTTATTCCGATTGTTGCCGCTGAGCGTTTCCTCTTTGCCGTCGGCATCTCCGTATCATTCGTTCTGGTAAACAATGTTCTCTGTTTTCTTGAGAAAAAACACGTTGTCAATTGTGGTCTTACCTTTGATCCCCGATATTTACTGTCCCCGCTTCGCCAGTATTATGAAAAAAAATAATACCACTATCCGCGCTCCGCGTTTTATCGCCTTTGTTGCCTCAAGTGTTGACGGACGAATTTCGCTTACCAAAAAAACACTCCCCGACTGGACAAGCCGAGAGGATTGGCAATTCTTCCAAAAGGCACTGAAAAAAATGGATGCGGTTGTTGTTGGTCGTAATACGTATAAAGCCGCACGCACGCGCCTGCGAAAACGCACCACGTATGTTTTCTCGCGACACCTCAAACGCGTCACGCGGCGGGGATCAGTCACCTTTATCAACCCAGCTCGTGTCAATCTTACTGATATGTTTCAATCCTACCGCACCGTGGGGATTCTTGGAGGCGCAAGTGTGTATCAAACAATGCTTGAGAAGGGAATGCTTGACGAGCTCTCTGTCACGATTGAGCCGCTTCTGTTCGGCCACGGAGTACCGATGTTCTCGGGCGGAAAGAGCACAAAGATGCTCGCGTTACGGTCTGGCCGCAAACTTAATAATAAAGGTACCCTCCTCCTTCATTACATCATTTTATGAAAATTACACCGATCAAAACACGCATCTTTTTAGAAGACGAAAATCTTGAATCGTTCATCGATGAGCATATCCCGCACATTCAGGAAAACTCCATTGTTGTCGTCACATCAAAAATAGTCGCGCTGGCAGAAGGCCGTACCTGTGATGACGATAGCGACGAGGCAAAAGAAAAACTCATTAGACAAGAAAGCGAGTGGGCGCTGCAAACAAAGTACGCGTGGCTTACATTGAAAGACGGCAATCTCGTTGCAAGCGCCGGTATCGACCGATCAAATGCGAACGGCAAACTTATTCTACTTCCAAAAGATTCGTTTGGAACCGCGGCCCGTATTCGAGAATATCTGCGCACCAAGCTTGGCCTTACTCATGTAGGTGTGCTGATAACAGACAGTCGTATCTTGCCGCTCCGTGCGGGAATACTCGGGCTTGCCATCGGATACGCCGGATTTAAGGGTGTGTATGATAATCGCGGCAAACCCGATATATTCGGCCGTACGCTCATTATGTCACAAACCGACATTGCTGACGGTCTCGCAACTTCTGCAGTGATCTGCATGGGAGAGGCGGCCGAACAACAACCACTCGCTCTTATCACCGACCCATCCGTTGAATGGACAGACGACCCCGCAGATCCCAAAGAACTCGTCATCCCGCCCGAAGATGATCTCTACCGCCCGTTCTTTGAGAATTTACATAATTGATTGAACGTACTTTTTCAGTATGGGAATATCATCTTTGATCGTATTCCATACGCGCTCGAGAATAATACCCGCGTATTCATGAATGAGCACATCGCGCATACCGGCAAACTGCTTCCATGGAATATCAGGATGCAATGTTCGAAATTCATGAGGAAGATTTTTAACGGCTTCACCAATAATTTCTATCCGGCGCAAGCAGGCATCTTGCGTTTTGATATCCTCATCAAACTCTGAAAACGTACTATTATCCGTATAATCTTCAATCTGCTCGATGCATTGAAGGATGTCCTCAAGATAAACCTTTGGATCCTTGGTCATACACGCGTATTTCTTCTTTAAGAATCTGCTCCCTCATACGTGGCTTCAGCGCGCCATATTCAACGAGGTCAACCGGACGGCCGAGAATTTCTTCGAGATGCATCTTAAGAGTGATAAAATCAAGAAGGGTCTTTGTCATTGGAAGATCTACAAGAATATCAACATCGCTTTCGGGTGATAGCTGCTGTCGTGCGGAAGAACCAAAAAGTCCGGCACGAGTTGCCCCTGCCTGAATCATAAAGGGAATGATCTTTTTTGTGATTTCTTCGTTACTCATAATGTTATGATACCACAGAAAGCAGGCAGCGGTCAAACCCGACCCCCCCGAGGAAGACGTCTACCGCCCGTTCTTTGAAAATATTCCACTATGACGAAATGCGCTGAAGAACAGCTTTATACACTTTTGAACGATGGGCTATGATGAGAATGGTCACTCCATCGCCTTCAATTTTCATAAATAATGCGCCAATCTCCAAGTCGAAGTTTACGAAATCCTGACAGCCCTTTACGCAATGGCTTACCATAGAGATCGGGATGCGTTAAAAGCCGCTCATCAATTGCTCTTTTTACTCTTTGTTTTACGGTGTCGGGCGGTGTAGGCAGATCATCATCAATAACCTCTTGATAGTATGAAATCCTATAACCCATATTTGCTCCATACTTCCTCATGTGTAAGATCGGCTATTTTCCCCTTTTTCCGCTGTGAAGCAAGGTGCTCAAATGCAATATCCTCTTCAAGTTCTAACGCCTCCTCGATAAGAAAAGATGCCTTTGTCGCAAAGGGAACGTCATCCCGACGCGCCAAATAGGAGAGCGCCTTATACGTCGGTTTTGAAAGCGATACATTGATGCGCTTTTTTTCTGTTGCCATAAAATTTTAGAAAATACTTATATACTTTGAATTACGAAACTGTCGAAATGCCTTCCTTTTGTCATCCCGGCGTAGGCCGGGATCCAGATGAAATAAGTACTCTTTGCCTGGGCTGGATCCCGCATCGTGAGGGCCTGCCCCGTACTTGATACGGGGTCGGGGATGACAGTTTCGTAATTCAAAGTATATAACAAGTGTGACAAAAGTGTCACACCCTGTCAAGCTACCATGTGTATTGAACCCGATACTGCGGATTTCTGTTTCTTTACGCAAGATTGACGCTAAGCAACCTCGACTGCCCACATGGTATATTCCCCCTCTTTGATGCCAAGTCCGCCATGCCCCGGACCGCCATGTTTTCCGTCCTCGAACTGAAAGTGATTGCGTGAAGGACGGACGGTCACGAGTATCGCTCCCGCCCCGACTTCATCGGTACCGCGAAGCACTTTAATCCTGGAACTCATGCGCCGCGCCTTTGCTTTCGCGTACCGCTCGACATCATGCGTGACGTCGTAGCGTTCTCTAATACTGGAATAGTTTGTCGGCTCAATAAATATCGCGGGAATTTTGTCGTCGACATACACAAGCTTGAGTTCGTTTTCAACAACAATCGTTCCGTCTTCCTTTTGAATAATAATGTTCTTTTTATCGAGGTCGCCAGCGCGCGCCAGAAGGCACTTGGTGTAGTGCGCTTCGCTTTCATAGTTTTGACACGACGACGCGCCGGTCGGAAATTTGCCTGACTCTAACGATTCTTTCAAATCATCCGACTCGCGTATGGTCAAGGCAAGATGTTCGACAGAGCCGACAGCAAAACGCTGCGAGAGCAATACTTGTATATTCTTCAGATCCTGCACAAATGGCGACTTCCGACCGTCGAATATCTTGATGAGCTTTTCAATCGAGGAAGAAAGCGGATCGGGTCTTCCTGCGTCAAGGACAAAAGGAGGGAGCTCTCCGCTTTCAATATCTTTGGCGGAAATCATTCTGAGACGGAGTAATAGTTCCGTTGTTTCGAGCGCCTTATAGATCTCGTCGAGGTCATCTATTGATGATGCGTCTGAAATACCGAGCGTATCAAAATCCACAGTTTTCAGTATGTGAGAAGCAGTGAGCCAATCACGCGCGACATTCAAGTGCCCAAGCAGTGTTTTCTGGGCTCGTGTCAGTGCTTTTGGATCCACTGCGGACAACGCGGTGATTTCATGTTCGAGCGCGGCAGAGAACTCAGCATCGAATCCTTTGTCGCGCACCCCCAATACAACACAAAGTTTCCCAAGAATACTCGGGAGCGTTTTTCTTTCATAGATCAGCGACCTTACCGCGATCTTCATTACCGGTACGTTATGTGCTTGAAGAGCGTCAGTGAGCAAAAGGTGATGAATTGTTTTTTCAAATAGGTGCCCCTCAATCCCTTCGTGCTCGAGCGGATAGATGTGATGGCCCCATGATGCTGTGCTAAGTTGGCCACGAATTCCCTTAGCAATATCATGTGTATTGATTGCCTCAAGAGCAACATCGGACAACTTTTGTGCCGGGCTATTCTCTATCCATCCATTCTTCTCCTCGGGAGTGCACCCCTCAACCTGTCGTGCGACAACAGGGTCTGTCTCGTCGTACCGATAGGCATGCCAACGATTTTCAAGTTCTGCTGAAAGCATTGCGCGGAATAATGGCAAACCCACTTCATACCCTTTCGCGTATTTACTCGCCAGAGTAAATAATACATCAAACGATCCCCACTTCTCCTTGAGTTGTATGACCTGCTCGTATGACTGCCCCTCTATACCCATGAACTCACCGAACAACTGGCCTGCCTGACGCTCGAGCTGACCGATATACTCAGACACGCTTCCCGTAAATTCTTTTTTCTGATTACGCCCTTCCCGAATCTCACCGGCCGGAGAAAGCCCTTCAAGATTCATCGAGACATAAAGTTGAGAAACAAGCGCGTATGAATACACCAAATCAGAAAGTTCTTTGGGTACTATGCCCCGGTCAACAAACGTATTGAGATCACCAAGAAATCTCCCCATGTCAAGGTCAAGATGCTGGCTTTCAATAATACCATAGGTAAGGCGATCGAGAACTGCGCGTGATCCCGGCTTCTTTTTTCCGATATCGACCCCGATCTTCGTATACGCATCGTTAACGGCTCTCAGGAACCAATCGCCAAAGATTGGGCCGCCAACCATATCGACCCACACGCCATAGATATAGGGGGGCATGCTTGAATAGTGCGAACGGTCAAAATCACCAGACCATCCTTTGTTGTCAAATTGTCGAGGAATACACCTGCGGGCACGGGCGAGAATGCTCCACATCTTTTTCTGAAGGTCGTTGCTCGACATCTTGCGTGTTGATTCGTAGATCTCACTGTCTGCCTCTGGGTCGATCTCATTCCACACAAGAGGCGTATTCTTAAAATGGTCGAGGAGCGCCCAGAGCGTTGCGCCGCCATGCTGTCCGAAAAGAATTTGCCCAAAAAATTCCGAGACAAGCGTCGGGGACGGCGAGATGCCGGTAAAATCAGTAAGTGATTTTACGCAATCGAGAAAATGCGCCGAACCCTGCCAGGCATCGCCCTTCACAATATATTCGAGCAATGATCGATATGACTTCTCAAGCGCCGGCACGTATTGTTTTCCGTCAAAAAGAATATGTGTTGCATCCTGTATATCTTTGATTTCCTTTAGCATCGCCTCAATATCAACTATGTGCTGTCGTGCTTCAAGTATTTTCCCATACGCGGCTTGTACAAGCGCGGGTTCAAGCGTGACTCCGGTAAAGCGCACAAACCGCCAAAGATCCGCCTTTTCTTCGAAAGACCGACGTAGCTTCGTAAGAGAAGGAACCACCACGTCATCCTTCTGACTTTTTTGCAATGCCGCAACCGCCCCGCTACGCACCTTCTTTTTTTGATCGACTGACAATGATGGATGCCACGAATCGATATCTGCGAGTGCGGCGCTTATGTGTTCAAGCGCGACATCCTCTGCCTTGTCGTCACTGGTTTCATCGTTTATATTATTTTCGACCATGTATTCGTAATCGGCGACAGAAAGGGTATGCCTTTTACCTTTACGCTTACTCATAAACATCCTGAGCCGGCTATATTCCTTCAAAACTTTAACCGGGTATGAATTATATTCTGCCTTTCTGTTTCGTTCTCGTGTGCACATATTCGCAAGCAGTGCTGCAAAATAATTGCCGGCCGCATCTTGACCGCACTGAAACGCTTGTTCCGCAACGATGCGAATGGCTCGCGGATTCGATTGGTGTACATACACCTTTGCCTCATTGACATCCCCCAGCGCCGCGTATACGAGAGCGAAGGGTGGTATGTTTTCCGCGCAAAACCACTGACTATATTCATGCATGATTGGAATTGCCGCTTGCGCCTCGGACACAAAGCCAAGTCGTGCATACGTCAATAGTGCTTCTTGGACCGAGTATGCGAGCGTTGCCCGTCCTTCAGGATTTTCATCTCTCACTTGACCTTCAATATCTCTAAGAGTTTCCGTTGACTGCCGCACCTCGTCGCTACAGTCAATTCCTTTTTCGTGCTTCTTGAGAGCCACTGCATGAATCGAATGTAAAAAAGCGCGTTGCTCATAAAAAAATTTTGAGGCATCTTCTTGGGCATCATGCAATTCTCTCGTTTCCCATATTCGAGTAATGCCGTCGTATTGCAGCGTCGGGCTTTGCGCGCTTTCACGAAGATCTGCGCACCATTTCTTTTGTATGTCGCAAACATTCTTTGCCTTTTCCCAATCCCCCCGATCAAGATATCCCTGAACGGTAGCCGTGAGCATGGTCCTCACTTGCTGCGCATCACAAGATTCAATGCCTTGAAGCGGGTTATGCCCCGCGGTAATGAGCGCCCGCGCACATGCATAATATCCTTCAAAAAAATAATCGCTATTCGTAAATGCCCGGGAGATTAAATCAATATTCTGACCCGGACGAGGAATCCGAAGCACAAGCTCTTGCGCGCCGAAAAAATCTCTACTCTTTATTTTCCAATCGATAACGGCAGCAACCAGTTCAACGCCTTCATATTCAGAGCTTCCCCATGATGTAGGAAAATATCTCGCCTGACCCAGAATATCACGACACTTCTTTTCAAGCTCTGTAATGGTTGCGCTTGAATCATCGCCAGTAATTCTCTCCAAACGATAGATATTCGCAAGACCATCCGCGGTGTGCTTTTCTCGAAATTCTTTCATGATTCCAACGATGGGGATATTGAGTCGATGAAAAATCTCAGCAATCGCAATAATCTCTTTTTCATAATTAATCGCATGCGACACCGTGTGCTCCACCACACATTGCAAAAGATCAAAAATCTCTTTATATTCAAAAAACATCTCATGCTCTTCAGGAGAAAGCGATAGTTCAAAATCAGAGAGTGCCTGCGGCCCTGCTTCCTCGCTTGAAATTGTTGGCGACGTCGCGTCATGCGCGCCACCTTTGTGTGGATGTTCTGTCATAGTATCTTTATACTATCGCTCAACGATACGACTGTCAAAAAAAGAGCTCCGCCGTATCGGCGAAGCTCTTTTCCTTTTGTCGACTATAAGCTATAAGCTAACCCCTATAACCTAGTTTTAGTAATCATATCCGCCCATACCCGGCATACCGCCACCCATACCGGCGGCGCCATGACCGTCTTCTTTCTTTTCCGGAATGTCGGTGATAACGACTTCGGTGGTCAACAGCATCGACGAAATTGATGCCGCATTCTGGAGCGCTGAGCGAGTCACTTTGGTTGGATCGATGATGCCGGCAACCACGAGATCCTCGTAGGAGTCCTTGACGGCGTTGTATCCTTCCGCGCCGCTGCGCTTCTTCACCTCTTCGACAACGATACTGCCGTCTTTTCCTGCATTGGTTGCAATCTGGCGAAGCGGCTCCTCAAGCGCGCGTCTCAGTAATGCAATCGCAACCTTTTCCTCCGAGCTGTCGGTCTGCACGCTCTGCAGACCTGACAGCGCGCGAAGAAACGCAACGCCGCCGCCGGGAACAATGCCTTCTTCAACCGCCGCTTTTGTTGCGGCAAGCGCGTCTTCGATGCGATACTTTTTCTCTTTCATCTCGGTCTCGGTTGCCGCGCCGACTTTCAGCACCGCAACGCCGCCTGCCAATTTTGCAAGGCGCTCCTGCAATTTTTCTTTGTCATAATCCGACTCTGTCTGCTCAATTTGCTTTCTGATTTGCGCGATGCGATCCTTCAATGCTTTCTCATCACCTTTACCTTCAATAATCGTGGTGTGCTCTTTTGTCGCAACAACCTTACGCGCGCGGCCCAATGATTCCAGTACCGCATTTTCAAGCTTGAGGCCAACCTCTTCTGAAATAACCTTGCCGCCCGTCAGCGTGGCGATATCGGCGAGCATCTCTTTTCTCCGATCGCCAAAACCGGGGGCCTTAATCGCAAGCACATGGAAGGTTCCGCGCAGTTTGTTCACGACAAATGTCGCGAGCGCTTCACCTTCGACATCTTCAGAAATAATCACGAGTTCTTTTTTGCCGCTTGCCGCCACCTTTTCAAGGACCGGCAGAACATCATGAATCGATGAAATCTTTTTATCGGTGATAAGGATATACGCATCCTGATATTCCGCCTCCATGCGATCCGCATTCGTGATCATGTAGGGAGAGACATACCCTTTGTCAAACTGCATGCCTTCAACGACTTCTTTTTCCACGCCAAAGCTCTGCGATTCTTCAACGGTAATAACACCGTCACTGCCGACCGCCTTCATGGCTTCTGCGATAATCTTGCCGATTTCTTCATCGTTTGCGGAAATTGCCGCGACCTGCGCGATTTCCTCGTGTCCCGCAACGGGCTTTGAGATTTTTTTGAGCTCCTCAACAATTGCCGCAACGCCCTTTTCAATTCCGTGGCGAATAAGCATCGGGTTTGCCCCTGCCGCGACATTCTTAAATCCTTCCGCAATCATAATCTGCGCAAGGAGCGTTGCGGTGGTCGTGCCATCTCCGGCAACATCGTTGGTCTTGGTCGCGACTTCCTTCACGAGTTCCGCGCCGATATTTTCGAACTTATCCTCGAGCGAAATTTCTTTTGCGATCGTCACACCGTCATTGGTAATCGTTGGCGAACCATACCCCTTGTCAAACACGACATTGCGCCCCTTGGGACCAAGGGTGACTTTGACCGCGTCGGCGAGTTTGTCGACGCCGCGCTTGACTGCCGCG
>JACQWH010000024.1 GCA_016209345.1 Candidatus Uhrbacteria bacterium | reverse complement strand
CGCCCCTCACGGCGCATTGTAGCGCTTCGTTTTTCAGATCAAAACTCAGTAAATCATGATTTCAAAGGTCGAACACTAAAACAAACCAATGTGACATTTTAACTTCCCTGGGAATGTGACATTTCTACTTCCCGTTGACATATATGTCATTCCCTCCATGTCAGCGGTTATCAAGCGCTTCGTTTACAAGAGCGTCAGCTTCCTTGTTTTTTTCACGCGGAATATGCGTAAAACGTACTGCGCGAATCTGCGAGGCAAGCTGCCATGCAACCAGAAACAACTTTCCCAGTTCGGCATCCTTCACTCTATATTCGCGCCGCATTTGTTTGACAAGCAGCTCGCTATCCAAAAAACAGTCCACGATATCCGCCTTATGGGACACAACATATTCAAGAGCGGCAATAAGCGCGCGATATTCCGCTTGGTTGTTGGTGGCATGCCCGATGAATTTTTTTATCGCGTGCCGTGAGCCGTCCGGTGCATAGATGACAGCGCCGATTGCCGCCGGTCCCGGATTTCCACGCGCCCCGCCATCCGAAAATGTTTTGTAACCATACGTCATACGGTATGCTTTGAGTAGTTAATTATTTTTATAAAAGGGTCCTGTCTGCCCTGCCATACGCCGATATCGATAGTGCAGAGAATCGTCAGGGTGTCCCCTATCGCGAGTTCCTCATCCTGTCCGCCCTTTTTGATGCCCAGCATGACACGACTTTCTGCGCCTTGCGCAACATCGAGGCGGAGGTGTTGCATTTTTTTTCCGACGCGTGAAATCTTTTTGACGGTGCATTGTGCGATGGAAAATAACGGTTCCGTATTGCCCGCGCCCCACGGCTGGCATGCGTGCAGTTGGCTGGCAAATTCGACGGTAATATCGCACAGACGCAAAGTATATATGGTTTCATTGGGCGAGTCAACGGCAGGTGCGGAAAAATCGTCATGGACAATGCTATTGATAGAGTCGATAAATTGCGTAGTGCTCACCCCTTCTTTCAGCGCAAATCCGCCGGCGCGATGGTGACCGCCATATCGCTCGAACAGCGGCTTAATTTTTTGGAACGTATGCGTGATATGAATGCCGGCCGTGCTTCGAGCAACACCAATGGTTTGATTCGACTTTTCCGAAATAAGGACGATTGGTTTTTCGAATGACCGCACAAGGGTTCCTGCAACCAGGCCAAGAACGCCGAGCGGCCAATCAGGCGATGATCCGACGAGAATGCGGTGTTCCTCCGCCCTGCTGATACATTGAGCGCGCGCCTCCCGCGTAATGCGCGCTGTCAACTTTTGTCGTTCCTTATTATAAAGTACAAGAATATCGGCAATGGTCTTGGCATGCTCGCGTGTCTGTGCCGTCAATATCTCAAAAGCACGGTGGGCGTGATCCATCCTACTGGCAGCATTCAGGAGTGGAGAAAGATAAAATAATATGGTATGAGTTGTAATCGGTGCGGGGCGAACCGGCGTAACCGATACAAGAGCACGGATGCCCGCGCGACGCATTTTATTTAAAACAATAAGCCCGAAATGAAGAAACGCTCTGTTCTCGCCGATAATGGGAACACAGTCGGCAAGCGTAGAGAGACACACCAGATCAAGAAGCCATCGCTCATAATATTTCCACTCATTCGTATCCGTGCCAGCCGTACGAATGAGTCCCTGGGCGAGCTTGAATGCCGCTCCTCCGCCCGAAAGATCGGCAAATGGATACCGCCCGGCATGCACGCGCGGATGGATAATCCCGACGCACTGTGGAATGACGGCGGGGTCCTCCGGCACGGTATGATGATCCGTAATAATGACGTCCATTCCCCTGCTTTGCGCATAATCGATCTCGCGCTTGTTTGATATTCCCTGATCGGTCGTAATAATCAGCGATACGCCATTGTCCGCAAGCTCATCCAACGCATGGATATGCAGGCCATATCCCTCATCATTCCGATGATTTATTCTGATACATACGTCGCCCCCGAGTTTTGCAAGCGTTTCATAAAGGATGACTGTTGCGCATACGCCATCGACATCATAGTCGCCGTAGATGCATATTTTTTCGCGTCCCTGCACTGCGCGAATCACTCGATCAACGCACGTCCGCATATCATCAAACAAGAACGGGTCGTGCGTATCGCGCTCGTAGTCCGGTGCCATATACCGCGCTCGCTCATCGGCTGAGCACGCGCCTCTGTCATTCATAATATCGATAAGGACCGGATGAAGCGCGGGCGCGGACATCGCCTTATCCGTCAGGGTATCCGACGCTGTGAACATATCAAGCTGTTCCCGGAGTGGCTGCATTGGTGTTAAAAATAATAGAGCGGGAGCACCAGCGAGAATATCATGCTCACTGTGACGACAGCCGTAAGAATTATGAGGAACAATTTTTGTTTTCGTTTTGAGAGCATACCAATCGCGCTGCACAAATTACAAATTAAAAAGTCCGACAACCAAGCACCAAATCAAAAATCTCAAATCACAATCCATAAAATCCAAAACAACAATACCCGCCTTTTGAATTTGAAATTTATTTGGAGCTTGGAATTTTGAATTTGTGATTTACATTAAAGTATACCCCAATTATAAATAATGTCATGGTCTACCGCTTGAGGATACTCATATACGTATCGGTTGGAATGTCCACGGCACCGCTGGACTGCATGCGTTTCTTGCCTTTTTTTTGCTTTGCGAGCAGTTTTTGCTTGCGCGTGACGTCCCCGCCGTACAGCCCCGCCGTCACGTCCTTGCGAAACGCCGATATGCGTTCGGCAGCTATGATTTTTGAACCGATTGCCGCCTGCAATTTAATTTCAAACTGCTGCCGAGGCAAGCTTTCTTTCAGCGTCTCGACAATTTTTTTTCCTCGCCGATACGCCTCGTCGCGGTATATGATTGTCGCGAGTTCCTCAACCTTTGACGGCCCGACAATGATATCCATACGTACGACGTCCGCTTTCCGATAATCCTTGAGATCATAATTCATGGAGGCGTATCCGGAAGAAATGCTTTTGAGCGAATCATAGAAGTCAACGATGATGCCGTTGAGCGGAATATCAAAGCGCATGATGACGCGCCGCGCGCCCGTATGATGAGTGCCGCCAAGGTATTCGGTTGTATGATAGATGCCTCTTTTATCGGTAATAAGAGACATAATCGGCCCAATGACGGTCTCGGGTGAAATAATATCCAGAGCAACCCACGGCTCTTCAATCCAGTCAATAGCGCTCTCGTCCGGCAGTTCCAGCGGCCCGCGAATTGTCATTGGTTCACTCCCTTTGCGAATCACATGATACGCAACTGACGGAACGGTGACAATGACGTCAAGGCCGTATTCGCGGCTTATCCTCTCCTTAATGATTTCAAGATGCAGCATGCCCAGAAATCCGCAACGAAATCCGTACCCAAGGGCAAGGGAGTGTTCCGGCTCGTAGGTAAATGCAACGTCATTGAGCTTTAATTTCTCAATAGCGTCCCTCAGGCGCTTAAACTCAGCTCCATCTTTTGAAAAAATGCCGGCAAACACCATCGGTTTCATTTCCTTGTACCCGGGAAGGGCGGGTATGGCGGCATCTGACACGTGAACGATCGTATCCCCGACGCGGCAATCCTTGATGCTCTTCAGGCCCGTTGCAATAGCGCCTATCTCGCCGGCATGAAGCGATTCAACGCTTTTGAACTTTGGCGTCAAGATGCCCACGTCAACCGCCCGCCCTGTCGCGCCGGTTGTTTTGAAGTGAATATGATCATCCTTGCGCAGCGATCCGTCAATGACACGAACATACGCGACAACTCCGCGATACTCGTCATAGAGCGAATCAAAAATAAGGGAACGGAAACGAGCATCCGATGTACTGCGAGGGGCGGGAATGCGCGCAATGATAGCAGATAGGAGGTCCCCAACTCCTTCTCCGGTCTTTCCTGAGACGTATTGTATGTCTTGCGCCGAGCAACCAAGCAGCGAAATAATTTCCGACGCGGTTTCCTCGCGCCGCGCGCCGGGCAAGTCGATTTTATTTATCACGGGAATAATCGAGATACGTTGCTCGAGCGCAAAATAGAGGTTTGCAATCGTCTGTGCTTGAATACCCTGGGTCGCATCGACCAGCAAGAGAGCGCCCTCAACGGCAGCAAGAGAACGCGAGACCTCATAGGAGAAGTCCACATGGCCGGGCGTATCGATGAGGTTGAGCATATACGATACGCCGTCAAGCGCGTAGGACATGCGGACGGGCTGAAGCTTGATCGTAATCCCCCGTTCACGTTCCAGATCCATCTGGTCGAGCAGCTGTGCCTTCATCTCGCGATGTGAAATCGTTCCGGTTATTTCAAGCAAACGATCGGCAAGCGTCGATTTTCCATGATCAATATGGGCGATGATGCAAAAATTTCTGATATTGTTTTGATTCATAAATTGAGAGTGGTGAAAAATAGCTTCCCGGTCAGTTCCATGACAATTTTGTTCCAAAAATGATGATGAATGAGAAGGAATACTTGCTGTATTCCGACGAGTTCAGCGCATTTTTGGGGCGAAATTGGCTGGAACTGAGCCGGAAGAAACTCACACGTGATATTTTTCACCGCTCTCAAATAACCTACGGCCGCTGCGTTGCAATAAGAATTGACATGATTGAGATATCATCAATAGAGAGGGCGCTTTTCAGAACTGCCGACTGGAAAAGGTCTTCAGGGCGCTTCACAACATCTTGCACTGTCCCTATGATAAGACCGGCAGGTATTCGTTCTTGAAGGCCGGTTGTCACGACAATATCATCCTTGCGCAATTCGTCGGAAATCGGAATAAGCGTCATGGAAAGTCCGGTATTGTATTGGCCTTCCGTTATACCGCGGATATTGTCTGTGTCCCGCAAGATACGTGAAAGCACTTTGCTGCGCGGGTTGCTCAGCGGACGAACAAAACTTTTGGACGCGTCAGAGGTATGAATGATGCCGACAAGTATGCCGTCGCCGGCCAGGACCGGGTCGCCGGCCATAACGCCGTCGCTTGAGCCGCGGTCAATGATAATTTCCGACTGAAGCGGGTCGGTGCTGCGCCCGATACGCCGCGCCAGAAGCGGCTTTTGTCCGGTCCGCTCGACAAACGCGAGTTGTTCGCGAAGCTGCTTGTTTTCATCCTCAAGAACATGAAGGCGCGCACCGTCCGCCGCGCCAGTCCCGAGAGTGGTCGCTGATGAGGGGACTTGCAGAAAATCACGTCGAACAATTCGCGACAGATATTTCGGCAGGATCTCAAGGTGAGAAAACAGCGATGTAAACTCAAGCGCGAGAATACATATAATGAGAATGCCGGTGCTGATGATGGTACGCATGATCGTTATTTTTTCCACGCATCCCGAGACGGAGGTACCATGACTGTTGTCAGAAAATCAATATCATCAATCAGTACGGCAGTTCCGCGCACAACGCAGGTGAGCGGATCTTCGGCAATCAGTACGGGAACGCCGGTGCTCTCCGAAATGAGATGGTCTAAATTTTTTAATAGCGCCCCACCGCCGGTAAGAAGGAGTCCCTGCTCATAAATGTCCGAAACAAGCTCCGGTGGCGTGTTTTCGATGGTTGTCTTGATATTGTCTACAAGAATTCGAACGGTTCGCGTGAGCGCTTCGCGCACTTGTGTATCATCCATGATGATTTCCTTTGGCAGACCGGTCACCAGATCGCGACCGCGAACTTTCATGAGAAGAGGATCTGAAAGAATATCGGCAGAGCCGATTTTAATTTTCACGTATTCGGCGGTGCGCTCACCAAGGAGAATATTGAAATAATCGCGCGCATAGCGAATGATGTCCTCGTTCAGCTCATTGCCGGCAACTTTGAGCGATCGCGACGTGACAATGCCGCCCAGTGAGATGACCGCAATGTCGGTCGTTCCACCGCCGATATCAACCACCATGACGCCACGGGAATCCTGAACAGGCAGACGCGCGCCAATCGCCGCAGCCATTGGCTGCTCGATAAGGTAGACACTGCGCGCGCCGGCGGAAAGAGCCGCATCCTCCACCGCCTTTCGCTCCACCTCGGTAATATCGAGGGGAATGCCGATGACAACGCGGGGCCGGGGAGAAAATCCAAAACGCTCAATATGGACTTTCTTGATAAAGTAATTCAGCATTTTTTCCGTCACCTCAAAGTCGGATATCACGCCGTCAACAAGCGGCTTTGTGGCGACAATATGCGCCGGCGTTCTCCCGACCATTTTTGACGCCTCGGTGCCAACAGCAAGAATTTGATCAGTGCGCATATTCACCGCAACGACTGAAGGCTCATTAATGACAATCCCCTTGTCTTTTACATAGACAAGTGTGTTTGCTGTACCCAGGTCGATACCAAGGTCGTTAGAAAACCGTCCGAACAGATTATTGAGAAGGGGGCGCATGAGAGCTATGAAAGAAGGAGTAAGTTTTGGCCCGACATGGCGGAGGGCTGTTCTATTTCCAAAAGAGCAAGCAACGTTGGCGCGACATCGGACAGCATGCCCTGCGGTTCGACCGTGCTTAAATCCTTACTCGAAAGATCACGAGCGTCAAGAACCCGTCCTTCAAGCTCGCGGGCGATGAGGATGCAGGGCACCGGATTGTTGCTGTGTTCCTTGTCGATAAGGCCGGTATGAAGATCGAGGAGGCCCTCCGCATTGCCATGGTCGGCAGTGATGATGGCGCAGCCGCTTTTTGCCAGCACTGCATCAACAACGCGCTTCATGCATTTGTCGAGCACCTCAACGGCGGAAATGGTTGCTTTCATGTCCCCGGTATGGCCCACCATATCCGCATTTGCGTAGTTGACGGCTATGACATCATGCGTATTTTTTTGTATCGCGTTGATGACAGCATCTGTAATTTCCAGCGCGCTCATTTCCGGCTTCTGCGCATATGACTCAACGTGCGGCGAGGGTATCATGACGCGATCTTCCCCCGCAAACGGCTGTTCCCTGCCATCGTTGAGGAAATACGTGATATGCGCGTATTTTTCCGTTTCGGCGACATGAAGTTGCGTCAATCCATGGGCACTGATAAGCTGCGAGAGAGAGTCGGTGATATTCTGCGGCTTGAATGCGACATGAACGTCAAGCGTTGCGTCGTAATTGGTAAGGGTTGTGATGGAGAGATTTGAAAACTGGCGGCGTTCAAATTTGTCAAACGAAGGGGCGGCAAACGCGTGGACGATTTGACGCGCTCGATCCGCGCGGAAGTTGAAGAAAATAAGCGCGTCATTATTCGCGACGCATCCAACGGGCGCATCGGCGCGGGTAATGACCGTCGGTACAAATTCCTCATCGTAGGTCCCTTGCGCGTAGGAATTGCGAATGGCAAGCAGCGCGTCCGGCGCTGTTCGCTCGGCAGTACCCGACGTGAGCGCCCGATAGGCCTTTTCCGTGCGATCCCAGTGATTGTCGCGATCCATTGCATACTGTCTGCCGGACAGCGACGCGATGGCAAACGGCGTTTGCTGCATGCGTTCATTGAGCGCTTCGATATATCCCGCGCCGCTGGAAAATGGCGTATCGCGGCCGTCAAGAAACGCATGGATTACAAGTTTTTCGCATCCCTTACGAGTTGCAAGTTCAATGAGTGCAAATAAATGTTCAATATGGCTATGGACGCCGCTCGCGCTTACCATGCCGATACAGTGCACCGTACTCGCATTTTTTTTCGCATGAACAAATGCCGCGCACAGTTCCTCATTTTCAAAAAAAGATCCGTCCGTAATTGAGGCGTTAATGCGCGATAAATCCTGAAACACGATGCGCCCCGCGCCAATGCTCATGTGGCCAACCTCCGAGTTGCCTGCCTCACCCCACGGCAGTCCGGTTGCCTCTCCGGATGCCTGGAGTACCGCTGTTGGATAGGTTGATACGAGTCCGTCAAAGTTCGGCGTTTTTGCCTCAGTAATCGCGTTTGCGCGGCTGGCCGGCGCGATGCCCCACCCATCGAGGATAATCAAAACCGCAGGGCGGTGCTTTACTGGCGATTTTTCATTCATAGATAATGGGTAGAAGCTCACCGTGCGCCCTGCAGATATGGTGTGTGTTAGCGTTTTTGCAGTTCGCGTTCAATATCCATAAGGCGGTTGTATTTTTCCACTCGTTCCGAGCGCGATAAGCTTCCCGCCTTTATATATTCCGCATTGACCGCAACAGCTAAATCAGCGATGGTCGTGTCAGCCGTTTCTGCCGAGCGATGAGACACGACTACGGCATACCCATGCGCCCTGGCAAGAGCGATACAATCAAGCGTTTCGGAGAGCGAGCCGATCTGATTGAGCTTAATGAGAATAGCATTTGCGGCCTTTCTGTCAATGCCGCGCTTCAGGCGCTTTGGGTTTGTCACGAAGAAATCATCGCCCACTAAAAGCATTTCATTTCCCATCGCAGCGGTCATTTTTTTCCAGCCGTCCCAGTCATCCTCCGCCAGCCCGTCCTCAATGCTGATAATCGGGTACTTTTTCATCCACGATTTCCAGAGCGCGATCATTTGCTCGCTTGAAAGTTTTCGTTTTTCAACCGAAAGCGTATACTCTCTTTTTTTCGGATCATAGAACTCCGATGTTGCGGGGTCCATCGCAAGCATGACGTCTTTGCCGGCTGTATAAGGTGTTTGCGCGATCGCGCGCATGATGGCTTTGAATGCATCCTCATTTTTTTTAAATGCAATGGCATATCCGCCCTCATCGCCGACAAGTGTTGAATACCCGTGCTTTTTTAGAAGGGTGCCATACGTATGAAAAATTTCAGCCCCGCAACGAACGCGTTCTCGAAATAATTTCTGTTGAGGAACGATCATGAATTCCTGAAAGTCAAGAATCCAACCGGCGTGCGCTCCCCCGTTTTCAATATTCATCATCGGCATCGGCAGAGTATAATTTTTATACGGCATGCCGGAAATTTCACGAATCCATGCATACAGGGGGATGTTCCTCGCGCGTGCTTGCGCGTGCGCAAACGCAAGAGACACGGCAAGGATGGCATTAGCCCCAAGCCGCTTTTTGTTCCCCGTTCCATCCAGCGCGCACATGCGATCGTCAAGAGCGCGCTGGTTATCAATACCCTTGATTGCGCGAGCAATGGTGGTATTGACATGGGAAACGGCCTTGAGGACTCCCTTTCCGCCGTAGCGTTTCTTATCCCCGTCGCGCAATTCAAGCACCTCGTGCCGTCCTGTTGACGCGCCGGACGGAACACTCGCGGATCCAATAGTTCCATCGGAGAGCGTGACGGTCGCGCGAACCGTTGGGTTGCCGCGCGAATCAAGTATTTCCGTTGCCCAAACATTTTTTACTTTCATACCATTTATGAAATTATTTTTTTAAATATGATAACACGGGCAATTCTCTGCCCGAAAGAAATTCAAGAACGGCCCCGCCTCCGGTGGAGACATACGAAAAGGACTTTTTGAGTCGATATGCGCGAAGGAACCCTTCTGTGTCTCCCCCGCCAACGATTGAGCGCGCATGGCTGCCCGCTATTGCTTTTGCCACTTCAAGCGTACCCGCAGCAAACTCACGTTTTTCCGTATACCCAAGCGGCCCATTCCAGAAAATAAGTTTTGCCTTTTTTACTATCGACGAATACAGCGCTGCCGTTTGCGGCCCGATATCCATATATGTCCAGTTCCACGGGAGTGTTGTTCGACCCTCCAAATTGATAATTTTTGTTTTATTCTCAGATGACACCTTGGAGCAGGCAACAAGATCGATTGGCAGAACAAGTTTTGGAATGCTCAAACCCGGCCCGAGATTCACATACGTATCTTTTACGGAACGCATAATATCTTCCGCAACGGCAAATAGTTTTTTCTGTTCACGCTTCAATTCAAGCGATTGGCCCTCCACAAGCGATGCGGCGATCTTAATACCGCGGGCTTTAAGAAAATTATGAGCCAACGCGCCGCCGATAAGGACAACGTCGGCTTTTGGCAGGAGGTTGGCGATGAGATCGATCTTGTCTGAAATTTTTGCGCCGCCCAATACGACGACAAACGGATAGGTTGGCTTTATGAGAAGCGGCCCAAGCGCCGCTATTTCGCTCGCCATATCATATCCGCATACGGACGGAAGTCGGGAAAGAATGCCGGTTGTCGACGGATAGTCGCGGTGGCTTTGCGCAAAAGCGTCAAAAACAACGCAGTCGGCATATCCGGAAAGCGTGCGTGAAAGATCATCGTCATGATGCTCCTCTTGCGGCGAGAAGCGTACATTTTCAAGCATCACAATATCCTTTGGATTCATTTCCGACAATTTTTTTTCTACAACAGGACCGGTGATGCCGTCAAGCAGGGCGACATCTCGCTTTATTATTTCGCTCAGCCGTTTTGCGACAGGTGCAAGCGAATATGCGGGTGTCACAACACCCCCGGGTCGGCCTAGCCAGGTGAGAATAATAACTTTACATCGTCGAGCAAGCAAATAGCGTAATGTTTTGATGCTCGATTGTATGCGCGTATCGTCCCCCACTTCATATCTTCCGTTCTTTTCAATGAGCGGCACATCGTATGCAACGCGAAATAATACTCGCTTTCCCTTGAGGTCAATGTCTGACAGTGATTTTAATTTCATCCCCATTTGCTAATATCGGCTTTCCTTCGTATAGAATGAAGTAAGCCATACATTGATTTAATATGATCGATTCTGGCACTAATTTTGTACTCTTCCCGACTTTCAAGTAAGGCCATTATTTCTGAAGGTAGCTTATTTAAGGAATTTAGAAATGATTCTTTGAGAGATTCTATATTAACGGGGTCACCCTCAGCTAATGACTGAACATAGGCATCGTCCTTTGGATAGATATCTTTTAATGTTTGCAGCAATTCAGAAGATATGACTGTCACTTCGCGAGGATCTGATTTTCCTGTCTTATCGACATCACTATCGAATATCATAGCTTGTTAGTATACTCGTTATTTTTTTCCAAGCAGCATCGCCATTTCGATCAAGCGATTGGAATATCCCCATTCGTTATCATACCAAGCGATAATTTTTACCAAATCGCCATCGATAACCTTCGTCAGCGAAAGATCGACAACGGCTGAAAACGGACTGCCGATATAGTCGGATGACACGAGCGGCTCATTCGTCACGCCAAGAATGCCTTTGAACCGCGGTGTTTTCGATGCTGCCGTGAGCACGGCATTGAGTTCCTCTGGCGTTGTTTTCTTTTTAAGCAGGAAGACAAAATCAGTAAGGGAAACATCCGGAACAGGTACGCGCAGCGCAAGACCGTCAAAAAGTCCCTTGAGTTCGGGAATGACCTCGGTCGTGGCGATGGCGGCGCCGGTTGTCGTGGGAATGATGTTCTGATACGCGTTTCGCGCGCGGCGCAGATCGCCTTTTTTCATACCGGGCGGCGGAGAGTCGACAATGTTCTGCTCGGCAGTGACGGCGTGGACGGTCGTCATGAGCGCTTTTTTCACGCCGAACGTTTCGTGAATTACGGCAGCGACGGGCGAAATGCAATTTGTGGTACACGACGCATTATTGATGAGTGTCTGGTTTTTGTATTTTCCGTCATTTGCGCCCAGCACATACGTTGGTACCTCGCCGCCCTTGACCGGCGCAGACACGATCACCTTCTTCGCGCCGGCACTAAGATGCTTGCCCGCATTTTCCTTGTCGGTAAAGCGTCCGGTACATTCCAGCACGACATCGACGTTATATTTTTTCCAAGGAAGCAGTGCCGGGTCCTTTTCCGCGACGACTTCCGTCGGCTTGCCATCCACAACGATGGTGCTGCCCTTCACTTGAACTTTTTTATTCCATGTTCGAAATACCGAATCGTATTTCAGTAAATGAGCCAGCGTCTGTGCGTCAGTCAGATCGTTGACTGCGACGAACTCGACGCCGCGTTTGTCGAAACCCGCCTTGAACGCTTGCCGTCCGATGCGCCCAAAGCCATTGATAGCTATGCGTAATGCCATATGAATAGATCGAGGCGCCGGTATCCGAACGCCAAAAATTATAAATAAAGACCGTAGTGGACATATTCCTACGGCTTCTAGTATACTGTATTTCGATTTTTAAAACAATTCACAGCCCAGTCAGAATTGCTGCAGGCAACCTCAGACAACACCACGACCTTCATGCAGCTTTGAATTTGAGATAATCCTCAATATCCATATCAAATTGCTCCATGCTTTGCTCGAGGAGATCGTCAAAATTAGGGGCTACTTGCGTATGTTCCTCTCCGAAAATTTCAGCAAGATCATGTCTTTGTGATTCCTCACCGAGCAGGATGGCCGTGCGCATATGTTCGCCAAATCCTCCCTCCGCGTCATTAAGCTCCAAAAATGTCTTGATGTTCCCGGCATTTCCCTGCGTATCCCCGCCATCACCAAGGAAGTATAATGCCGATGCGTAATCGGGGAAGTTGGCAATCTCGTTATTAAGCTCATGCGCAACCGCCCGGAGCGCATCTAGCATATTTGTACCGCCTTTCGCCGTAAGTGATTTCATAAGTCGCGCCTTAACCGTTGTTGAACCGCCAGCTTCATAGTCATAGCGCTGGGAGGAATCATACTTCTGTTCGCACGATTTGATCCGCGAGAGCGTGTCGGAAAAAACATCAATCGAAAAACGGATGTAGCCGAACTCTTCAGAGATACGCGAAAAAAGTTCGGCATAAAAAAC
Source organism: Candidatus Uhrbacteria bacterium (assembly GCA_016209345.1). Classification (GTDB taxonomy): domain Bacteria; phylum Patescibacteriota; class Patescibacteriia; order JACQRZ01; family JACQRZ01; genus JACQWH01. The sequence goes on along the minus strand of JACQWH010000024.1, from coordinate 6,524 downwards.
AAGAAGTTTGCGCGCATCGCGCAATTTGTCGCCCATCATTGAACCGCTTACATCAACAACAAGCGCCGCGATAAATCTTGGGCGAATTGAGGAGTCAAAAACGCGCGGATTTTTCACGGTTCCAAAAAGCAGATTACGCGCCCTCATGACAGAATGTCTATTGAACGCACCCTGGCGAGAAAGCGAATCCTCATCGGTGGAAATATCCGGATCGCGGGGCAGGCGCGAAGCAAAAAATTGAAACCAATGATCAACATATGGCATTACCTCTTCACGAATGGCGTTATACTCAGCGTATTGTGAGCTTTCCTCCCCAATCTGTTCCTTGATAAGATCAAGCTCCTTTCCGGTGGCTTCCACAATCTTATTTTTAAGCGCTTCATGTGCATCGTCGGCAAGAAATCCATCCTCTGTCATTCGGTCAAGCATGTCATTCATTTCCTGCTGCTTTTGATCTTTAAGCGCATCTGCCAGGCGCTCAAGCTCGCCTTTCCACTCGTCGAACAGATCACTTTTTTCGATATCTTCCCGTGCCTTTTCGAGATCTTCAAAGTTCTGAGCATTCTGAACTTTTTGACTAAGTTTTTCTTTCTGCTCTGTCTGTTGTTTGATATGCTGTTTAGCGGCATCGAGCTGTTGCTGCGCGCTTGTCAGCTCGTCATTACTTACTGACGGCTCACCGGGTCCGTGTGGGGATTGCTGTTGCACGGCATTATCTTCCCTGCCTTTTTCTTGCTCTGGAGATGAAAAATTTTCAACACCTCCGTCTTCGGCTTTTTGCCCAGCACGCTCACCGGAATCTTCATTATCCTTCATTTGTTCGGGCCGCTTATCTTCTGGCTTCGCGCGGGGGGTCGCGTCGAACCTGCGCCATGCAAGACCATCCCAAATTTCTGCCCATGCGTGGCCCGTTGTTTCCGTTATGGCGGCGGCTCCGTTTTCTTCTCCCTCAACGCGATGTCCGACAACCAGGCGCGACGGGATACCCGCCCTCCTCATTATTGCTATAAATAATGTATTGGCCGAATAGCATTCAAGATACTCCGAGGCATCGAGATCAGCGATATAGGTTTCCGCAGCAGAGCCGTTTCGCAACTTATATTGCAGTGCTTGTGCAGTCCTCAGGTCACCGCCGGCAGGATAAAAATGGTGCGCACATATATATTGTCTTACTGCCTCGGCTTTTTGAATGACACCTCCCGATAGCATATCAATGCATTGTTCTGTTTCAGAACTCAATGGCAGCACTGAAAGCGGCTCGGAATCCTCTGGGATTACGGGGCCAATGAATAATCGAGGTTCCTTTAAGAAATCGACTGAAAAACTGCACCATCCCTGGGAAGTAATATAAAAACAACCATTCTGGTCTCTCCAGAGAGAAACGGGGCTTCCGCTTGATTGTATCGAAGCGCAGTCGAGCGCATAGGCGTTTGGAATAGGAAGTGATATGCAGCCGCCGTCACATGATCCCGAAATCGTATAGCGTTGCGCTCCGGTAAGCGCAGTTTCATAAGGGGTAAGATATTTTTTCTTACTCCACGTCTTTTCCTTCTTGTCAAAATAACTTTTTCGCCCACTGCAATAATTGCCTTCCAATGGTGGCGTAATGGTAAAAAAAACTTGCTTGTCCTCGTGCTCGCTCGATTCCCCTCCATGCGGCATTGGCGTATGATATTCATCACTATCTTCAGGTGGAATTCCCGGATCATTTATATTCCCCGGAAAGCCCACCTTCTCTTTAAGAGGTTCAAGCTCTCTTTCAAGTTGCTGCATTCGATCGCTTGATTCATCTCGCGTATGCGTATCCCCTTCCAGTATAGCAAGCTGCGCGCATATTTGGGCTACAAGCTCGCCATAGTCGTCCTCGCTTCCTTCATGTGTATAAGCGATATAGCTCTTTTTGAGTATTTGGAAAAGATCCCTCTCGTCGCCGGACAAGGAGGAAAGAATACGATTATGGTCTTCAACTGTCGATCCTCCCATCCTTTCAAGGAACCAAAACGATTTCAGTGCAGTCAAAATTCTTTCGGGCCGACTCATCTGTGCAAGTGCTTGTGGTGCGGCAAGCACTTCACGACGTAGTGCATCAAGGATTTGTTCGCGTCCGCCTTTCCCGTAGGCATCAATAAGTTTTTTTTGAGTACGCGCCTTGGCAATTCCCCGATAGAGCGATTCAATTGCTTCAAATGATACGTCGTGTGCGGTCGCCGATTGTATAAATGAAACAAATCGCGCGTAGTCAAAGTATTGCGCGTCGGCCGTGAGATCGCGGATTCGCGCAGTCACAGTCCTCAAGCCAAGAGAAGCGATGTCGTCAGTGGAATACAAAAGCGCATCAGGGCGCAGATCCTGTTCAAGATCCGAAAGAGCGCACTCCCCATTCCGAAATGCGGCAACGCGCTCAGCACGTTGCTGCGGTGGCAACGGATAATGAAATGCCCACTGCTTTCCCGGCAGTACAGGAAAACCGCCTTCCGATGCCTGCTCCGCCAGAAAAAGCATTTCTCGACTGACATTCGGCACGGCATCAGAAATCCTGCCTGCCGCGACCTCTGCAAAAAATACGTCCGGCCTGGAACTCATACTCTAAAATTTTATGCGGCGAGGCGCCGCGCAGACGTCCAGCTTGTAAGTGCCGTATACAGCTTCTCTCGGTCGCTTTTATTGTCAATATGGCACAAATACGCCTCAGCCAGGAGTTTGCGTGCCGTCTCATCGGGGTCAGCCAGCACCTTTTCGTCGTCTGGCATGTGACTTAGATTATATGCGCACCGACGCAGCTCCCGCCCTGTTAAGGGCTGTGTTGCCGGCAATGCCTTATGTGCATCCGATCCCTTTTCAAATATCTTAGTAAACTCAGTGCGAAATTTTTGCGCGAATTGAACAAGTGCCAGCGTTGTAAGAATATCAAATTTTTGGATCGGCGTAGGCGGTTTGGCGTCTGTGTCAATACCATTAATCTCAGAGTCCCAGAGCTTGACGAATTCATTTCGCTTGAGATCAGATTCTTCCGTAAGATTCGAGAGAGATGCAACGCCCCGCGCAATACGCAATGGTTCAGATGCATTATATGCCGGATGAAGTTGATTTCGGTCACCCGGTTCCGGTTGCCGAAAAAGCGGCGGATAGTCGATGTCAATCGAGACCATTCTGCTCCGTGTCGCGAATTGCGGCTTAAAAGTTTCCGGATAATCAGGGTTCATTGAACCAAAGAGAAGAACGCTTTTGTCGGCGCGTATTACAAGACCCGAACTTGTTTTGAGCGTTATGGATCGTTTTTCATCCATAAGCGCATGTAAAAACACTTGCGCGGACTGGGGCATGGCGTTTATCTCATTAAAATACAGAATTGCCCCCGGCGTTTGTATCGCAGTAAGCACCGCTGAAGGAACCTTTATTGTTTGAGACGCTCCATCCTTTGCTTCAAGAATGATATCTTCGGAAAGTTCAAACTCAGTTGTCCACTTGCTGCAATCAACAGTAAAATAAGGTCTGCCTGTTCGACATGCAAACATCTTGACGAGCACGTCCTTACCGGTTCCGGCATGACCTTTCAAATTAAGTAATCCCTCTTGCAGATCAAGCTGCATGCGTGCATTTTTTGCCATGAGTCCGAGGTAGTTCTCCGTTTGTTCATCGGCAACCCAGTGGTTTTGCATTTCTGGCACATATCCTTTGCCATTTTCAATTCCATCATCGTCCTGGCCCCGCACGCGATCAATGCGCCTCAGCAGAGCGATATGATGTGTCTTGTAAAACTCCGAATAATCCTTTAGAGCCGCCTCGTAGAGCGTCCTCCATTTGGCATCCCCGAGCTCGTCTCTCTCCGGACGGTTCTTTCCGCCCGCCTTTTCACGTTCACTATAGAGCACCCTCATTTTTGCTCTTTTTTCAGCAAGCTCATTACGGATGGTTGACCCTTCGCCCTTTGACCAATCACCGTACTGTTTTTTTATCTTTACAAAATCATCCCTGCGAACATACGAGGGTTCAACATTGGCTCCATAAAAGGAAACAGTGCCGAATCGCCATTCGTCCTCAGTACTCATTCCTTCGTAGAGCCGTACGCGGCGATCCTTTCCATCCGCTGAGGTGATCACGAGCGAAACATCACCCATCGCCTTATCCGCAGTGGTGCCGACGCCGAGCGAAGATGTGTTGACGTCAAAACTCAAGGCGATATTTCGCTTTCCCCTTTTCTTTGTCTTTGCTTCCCACACCGGAAATACAGTGTCACCAAATCGTACAAATTGTTGTCCCGTGTCTGCAATAATAATTCCGCGCTCTATGCTCAATAAAATCTGCGAGATGCTGATGCGTAGATTGCGGCCAATATCAGTTGAGCGCTCAGGATCCTGCGTCCCCAGCGCAGCAATCCCCTCAAGAATCAATGCGTGCTCTGCGCTTGCCGCAATATACTGCTCGGCTTGCGCGCGGGTTGTGAATCCCTTTGACTGGATCCGATCAAGAAAGGCCCTGATGTCGTGATGCAATGAATGCGCTTCGGTTTCAATGCGCTCTGTCGCCCGTTCCCGAATGCCTGCGTATTCCTGTTTAAACAGCAGTTCGTACTGAGCCGCAAGCCCTTCAAGATCACTGCGTGCCTGAATGAGCGCATTGTATGCGTCAGTGGATGCCAGGGGGCAGTTTTTTGCGAGGATGCCAAGCCGGCTCTTTACCTGAGGAAAACGGTACTCCATCCACTCATCCATTTGCCTTTTTGAGGTGAACGCGGCAAGTTGGGCCGTCTCGCGGGCAACTACATCGCGCACATCACGAATGACGTCCGCGCCTTGCTTTTTGAAAAAAATCTCGATCCGCTCATCAATGAGTGCCTTGAGGGAGCTTGCTTCTGTCCGGAGTTCCGGTTTCAAAAGGGGGTCAATACTGTCCAGCTCCGTTATCATATTCTTCAGTTCGGAAATCACGGTCAAAGAAAGCCCGTTATCCAACTGCTGTCGCATGAGGGTAAAAAGTGTCGAGGCCTTTTCGGCCGCCAGATCTTCTTCTCGTGAACGCAGCAGTGCATCCACCGGTTCGACGATATAAGCAATAGCATCAGGGGACAGTTTTTTATTCGTCAACTGATCCCGAAATGTATCAAGCGCCTTTCGGATGCCGAGAAGCGCGTCAGCGCTCTGCGCGCCTGTAATACGCTGAGAGAACTTTCCATCGACTTCCAATCGGATTTCGTCGAGGTGGCCATAATCCGTTTTAGCGATACCTGGCGGAGCTGAAGCGTCCGCAGTATTTGTAAAGAGCTTATCAATATCAAGATCCTGCAAGAGCGTCGCCGTTCTTCGTTTTTCAATCTCTCTTGCCGCGGTAGAAAAATCAATACTAAACACAACCAGATGCCCTGTTGTGTCAATGGCGTGCAAATTCCCATTTTCATTAAAAATTATATCGCGAATACCCGGTATCCGTCTTACTTCGTGCAACGATTGTCGCTCTAAAACAACAAGCTCACTTCCGTCGCAATAGACGAAGAAGCACCCTGTTGGATCTGCTTGAAGTTTTTGCGTGGCCACATCGACAAATTGTTCTGAAAACGGTACTGGCTCAGATTTCCATCCCGCAGGATCCCCGCTCGTATCAAGTCGATAGAGATGGTCGCGCGCAGGACCATAATAATAGATAATCGCACTGTTATTGGGATCGACAAAAACATCTATTTTACCTCCGCCAACGCGATCAGAAAAAACAATCGGCCCTTCGATTGGATTATGGGCAAAATTAATCATTTCATCGTCCTGACGAAATGAATATGAACCGTTGAGTGGTTTATAATTATTTATAGAGCTGACCTGAGCATCGTTTTCTTCAAGAAAATCCAAAACTTCGGTGGGAATCAACGGCTCTACGAATTCGTTCGTAAGGTCATAACGGATCCAATTTCTTGGTTCGAGGAGATCTCCTCGTTCATTTTTTGTACGAAATGCTATATAGCCATGGTGAGATGATCCATTCAGGAGAATAATATATTTGCCATCGCTGATTTGGTGAATTTTTGAGAGTATTTCATGGTGTGTTATCTTTTCTATGATGTCAATTTTTGCTGCAAGAGTAATAGAATCAGGTAATTCTTGGCTTTTCAAGTGAACATTAAGAAAAATATTTCGCAATTCATTTTGAACAGCTTCTGAGTAATCCTCAGGACGAATATCAGAGGAAGAATATATGCGAGCCCCCCTCTTGAGCAGTCGGCCGTAGCCGCAACTCTCCACTTTTCTCATGTCCAGTTTAGTTTTGGTTGAAAAAAATGTCTCAAAATGTCCATACGGTATACCGTCCGGGCCGATGATTGTTATGTGCTTAGCAGCGGGCTCGATAACAAGAGTATAGCCGTTCCATATATTCATTTCCGTAGGGAATGCCGGTTTTTTATCCGTATCGGGATATGCTTTAGCGATCGCGTTTGGCGATCTGAGAATATCCGTCATTTGAAAGTCCAAAGGCGTTTCGACCGCGTTTGCCTGGATGTCGTGTCCACCACTTGTATCTTCAGTAGGCAATGTCATATT